>NZ_DAHXOI010000014.1 GCF_027364955.1 Ferrimicrobium sp. | reverse complement strand
TTGCAGGTGCCCCGGAGCAAGCCGCTTAGCGGTCTTGCGAGGCGATGGAATGGACTACCATGAAATCGCTAACTGTGGTCCCCGCTCATGCAGACCCTCATCGAGCCGGGCATGCTCGGACGAGCGTTCTCGGTCGACGCCGTTTTGTCCTTTGCCCTCGCGCCACTTGGTTTTTTGGCTGCGGGGGTTGCCGCAAGCTTATGGGGCACCCAGGTGAGCATCGTGGTCTTTGGGGCGCTCGCCGCCACCGTGGGTTTGATGGTCTTTATCCCCGGCGTGCGAGACCCAGAGCGAGGTGGCCTCAACCTCTTTGATCACAAGCCCGAGGGTTCGATCGAGACCCCTTAAGGTAGCCGCTGGGGTGCTTTGCTTAGTCGGCACTATTGGCACAGATTATACGGGCCGTTAAGGAAACCCCTCATGCCGTACCCGATCGGCTCTCGCTCCGGCTCGCAAATGAACTCTTGTACGATATTCTGTGAAATCCACCCAAGGTAGACATCGTGGTGAGAGCACCCTCTCTGCAAACACGTCGCTGCGAGAAACTACCAATTTCGAGTGCTTACTCAACTGCAAACACGCGCGTCGGGGCAGCTTGCGGAGTTGGATCTATAGAGGATCGGGCGCCCGGTGATCTTGCCCGATTCCTCGCGACTCCCCTATTGAGCTACTTTATCCTGCATCACTAATCCCCTCCCAGAGCGGATACCAACTGGGTTAGCTGGGGACGAAGAGGCAAATTCCCCTGCCGCGAGGCAATACTGAATAGGGATACTAGCAAGCATCCGAACAGAGCAAGGGAAGCTACTGAGCAGACCTCGCCATTGCCACCGCTCCTAGCACCTCTACCCGATCGCGAAACCACGTTGCTTAGACCAGGCAACAACTCACCGTACCACTAGACACAAGTCCCAGACGCCAACAGCTGAAGCATATTTCTACCCAGAGGTTTGGTAAAACTAATCCATCGTAACGAGACGGACACGTGACGAATCTTGAACCCAACTATGCTTGGTGGAGAGCAGTGGTATTGCCCTAATGGTCCGTCGGTGTGCGGTAGGACCATATCGAGGGAGGCCCCGAAGATGAATCATGCCAAACCAACAGTCGTGGTGCTCGGTAGCAGTTTTGCAGGCTTGACGGCCGCACGTTTTCTGCGTCACCATGCCGGTGAATCCGTCGATCTCGTCGTCATCGACCGGAATCCCTACTTGACTTTTGTACCCAACATCCAAATGGAGGTATTTGCGGATCGAGATCCACTCGATAGCATGTTGATGGACACACCGAAGATCCACTCCAAGGATGGCAACGTCTTCTTAAATGCCGAAGTGACCGCCATCGATCCCGATGCCAAGGTTGTCCACGTCGTGCCGAACGATCGTCTTGGATCAGCGACCGAAACCGTCGCGTACGACTACCTAGTAATAGCGCTAGGAAGCCGCTTAGCCTACGACAAGATCGCCGGATTCGGTGAGTTTGGCGATACAGTATCGAGTACCTATTATGGCAATAAACTGCGTCGCAAGCTCAATAACTACAAGGGCGGACCAATTGCGATTGGCTCAGCCCGCTTCCATCAGGGTCAGGAGAACAGGCCAGACTGGCTACCCACAGCTGAAGCGGCATGCGAGGGTCCACCACTCGAGCTCGCCCTCACCATGGCAAACTGGTTGGATGAGAAGAAACTTGGCGATGGTCACAAAATTACCCTATTTACTCCCGGTGAGATGATCGCAGACGATGCCGGCGCTCCGATCGTTCGGCCGTTCCTCAAGATGGCCAGTGACATGGGCATGGGGTATGTGAACCAGACCAAAGACATTCAAGAGATAACAGCCGATGGCATCGAATTTACGAACGGGACCAGCGTAGAGGCTGAAATCAAAATCGTTATCCCCGACTGGATACCTCACGAATTCCTCCGAGAACTCCCTATAACCGATGAGCTTGGCTTTGTCCATACCGACAAGTGGATGCGTAATCCGCTCCACCCTGAGATCTTTGCGATAGGTGATGCTGCAGCCATTACCGTGCCAAAACTCGGAAGTATCGGCCACCAGCAAGCGGAGATCGTAGCACGCCAGATCGCTATCGAAGTGGGTGGACCAAAAGCTCCAAAACCAGGAAAGGAGTACCGTCCGGAGATCCTTTGCTTCGGTGACACCGGCGATCACAAGGGTTTCTACATCTACTCCAACGTGTGGTTCGGAGGAAAGACGAGCGTCTTCAACCTTGGTCATGCCTCGTATGGGATGAAACTCGCCTTCAAAGAGATGTACTTCCGCACTGGAGGACGCCCACCAAGCTTTGGCATTCCAAGCACTCATATGCTGATGGATCATCTACCTAATCTGTCGGAACCAGTTCCTTCATAATAGGGCCATAACCCACCCACAAGTATTCTTGCATACCATAGGGGTCCCTCGATTCCAGCAATCCTGCTGAATTGGAGGAACCCTGTGCATCGGCCCTAGAACCGTGGCTGTAGTTATCACAATGAGCACCCAGCAGAATACTAAACAGTCGAGACTGTGCGGCACAATATCGCGGGCTTCGATGACGAATTTGTCACTAGACTTCTATCGATGATTGATACTACTCCAATTCGCATCATTCGCGCGTTTTCAGTCTCCCCACTTCACTCACAAGCTATCTACCATGCGATTGCGGAGGCCTATACACCAGATACGCCCGACACGATCTGCCTCGTCCAACCAGCTAAACCCTACATCTGTATTGGCTATCATCAGGATGCACAACACGAACTCGATCTCACAAGAGTTGCCGACCTCGGGCTCGAAGTGATTCGGCGCCAAGTCGGAGGCGGAGCCGTCTACTTAGATGCGAACCAAGTCTTTGTGCAATGGATTTTCTCACCGAACTCACTCCCGCGCTCGATTGAGGCGCGCTACCAACTCTTCATTGAACCAATTGTTGCAACGTACCAAGAGCTTGGTATCCCAGCGCAGATGCGTCCCATTAACGACATCCAAGTCAACGGTCATAAGATTGGCGGCTGCGGTGCTGCTCGTATCGGCAACGCTGAGGTGCTGGTCTCGAGCTTCATGTTCGACATCGATCTCAACACTATGGCCTCTGTCCTGCACGTTGATACCGAAAAGATGCGCGACAAGCTCTACCAAAACCTCCAAGAGTACGTCACATGCATCACCCGCGAGCTCGAACTCCCCCCAGAACCAGAACGAGTACTTGAGACCTACCTGACAAAGGTATCGAATCTCCTCGAGCGCCCGATCCTGCCGACCGAGTACCTAACGGTGGATGAGCATACCCAGCTCATCGCCACCGAACGGACGATGTCGGATGAGAACTGGACCAATGGTGGTGGAGGTCGCCGAATCGCCGGGCTCACCATCAAAAACGATGTCACGATGCACCACGCTGTCTATAAGGCTGCTGGAGGTCTCATCAGATGGGTGCTGTTCCTCGACGGACGAGAGATTCTCGATGCATCACTGGAGGGTGACTTCACGGTCTATCCTCTTGATGCACCCCTCAAACTGGCAACCGCGATCATCGGGGAACAGCTTGACCTACTCCTCGGTGACAGATGGAACCACCTCTATAACGAAATCATTGAGGATGCACCTGGTATCTCATCGGATGACCTCAAGCAACCACTCGAGAGAATCATGACAGAGCTGACGCGCTAACATCGCTTGCCAGCACTGCTCTAACGACGGAGATGGATAGATAGCCCTCTAAGCAATCGACCAGATGATCACCCCTTTGCTTGGCTTGGGCGACTCACCAGGGTGCCCATTACGTCGGAAAAGCTGACCCATAATCCCGAGACCACTTCAAAGGGCATCGTGAATACCCGAATGCAGCTAGCCTAGTTTTATGACTAGCAAAGAGGAACTGAAAGACGAGTACGAACTCCTTGTTTCGATCATGTGCAAGGCGCTGAATGATCCCAAGCGGCTTCTGATCCTCACCCTCCTCGGGGAGCGACCGCGCACCGTTTCGAACCTCGTGGAGGAGATAGGTTCACCACAGACCAACATCTCCCAGCATCTGACCGTCCTCAGGGATCGTGGCCTCGTCAACGCGACCCGAGACGGCACCTCCGTGACCTACTCTCTCTCCCATCCACAGATCCTCACCGCGATCACGACACTCCGAGAGGTGATGCATGACGAGATCGACCGAAAACAGCGACTCATCGCCACCGATGAGGAGCCATTGCCCACAGCCAAGGTAGCTCGACTCGCCTAGGTCCGTTCTCCACGGCACACAAAGCTAGACGCCAGGTGCTGCGACGACCCAGTACTTCCCATCCTCCTCCACTACGCGCAACTGCTGGAGCCCCTCATCGGCTGGCCCTCTCGTTCGCTCCCCTGTGTCGATGGAAAACTGGCTCCCGTGTTCCGGGCAGGTCATGACCCCATCCTCGATCAACGCACTCGCCAAGGAGCCGGCAGCGTGAGGACACGGTCCCACCAAACAGACCGGCTTGCCCTGGTCCTTGATCAGAATCAACTCACCGAGCTCGTGTTGGACGCAGGCGAGGATTCCCAGACGACCCGCTACATCTCCGACCGAGCATAACGGGACCATCCGCGGACGTTGAGAACCCGACTCAAACTCCTTCACCAGCCGCCGGAGTAAGACTCCCAGTCCACCAGAGTTCTCGATTCTGTCTGCTCCAGCTCGTTCGGCAGCTGCCCAAAGATCCTGCTTCTGGACCATGGTATGTGCGATAAGGGTTGCACGCGGGTTCTGTGAACGTACCTCGGTGATGCTCACCAGATCGGCCTCCTCCGACAATGGAAGAAGGAGAACCTCTGCAATGCCAGGGTCTGATGTTAGCTCGATATTGCTCTGTCGCGCAGCACGCTCGACACTCGCTCGAGCGACAGCATCGCTAGCATCCGCATAGATCAACACGACGGGGTCAATTTCTGCCTCATATGAACATACTGATATCAGCCTCAGCCGCCATGTTAATAAAACTTGCCGCACCGATCGGGGGTTGAATTCCGTCGATGAAATCATCCTTGCTCAGCCCGTAAAGATCCATGGTCATCTGGCATGGGTGCAATCGAACCTCAAGATCGAGTGCCATCTCAAGTAGCTCCGTTGGCGAAGCGACCTTGTGGTCGGTTGCGAGAGTCTTGATCATCTTGGTACCGACACCAGCAAAGTTGATCTTGCCCAACCGCAGCCGATCGGTCCCGCCCGCATCCACGAGCGACTCCGCCTTTTGCATCCAGTTGCTGCCCGTCACTCTGATGCTGTTCTTCTGGAGCACCCGCAGGCCCCAGAAGGTGAAAAACACATCCACCTCGAGTCCCGAGGCCGCAGCCGTCGTCGCCAGTATTAACACCGGCCACACCCGATCCAGGTCATTGCTCCAGCAGATCATCGCCATCTTCTTGGACTCATCATTTGACACAGTTATCCCCCCTCTTCCTTTCTACTCAGCACATCGAAAGCACTGAATTCCTTCCCGTTCGATCACCTCGCGATAGTGATCGAACGCCTTCGGGCCATCCGCCAACCCTTCCAACTCCTGATCATTGGAGTACTCGATAAGGTACAGCCAGCCAACCTCATAGGGGTCTCTGTTAGCAACTGCGACATCGGCGTCAAAGGCGATCCGATTGTTCTCCCGGATCACTCCGGTCAACGGTGAGATCAAGGGGCCCACCCACTTTGCACTTTCCAATACCGTCAGTGGGCGCCCACGCGCCACGTTCCGTCCCACCGGCTTCCAACTCAACTGCACCAACCTACCCATTCGAGTCTGGGCAACGTCAGTCATCCCCACGCGCGCTAGTCCTCCCTCGACCTTCACCCAGACATCAGCATCGAGGTCATAGTATCGATCAGTAGGGAAAGCGCACCCGGCCCACGTCTCCATCGCTAGCCGTCGCTACACACAATTCCTTGGTCATCGAGGAACGCCTTATATTGTTGTACCCCCTCCATGCCCGTCGCAAGTTCAGCGAGGTCGCTCTCCCAATTGCTCGGCGCTACTCTCGCTACCCAACCCTCGCCATAAGGATCCGAGTTCAAGAGTCCAGGAGTCCCTACCAAGCGTTCATTGACCGCGAGCACCTCACCCTCCACTGGACAGGGCACGGGGCCAACCCACTTTCCACTCTCGACAGTGGCGAGACTGCGACCCTTCTTCACTGGTTTACCCGCAGCCTTCAGTGAGACTGAGATAATCGTCTTCGCAAGATTCTGCGCCACATCGGTGAGTCCAATCACCACCTCATCACCATCGGGGCGTGCCCAGACATGCTTCTCGATCAGATAGTACAGATCCTCTGGAAGCTCGCATCCGTTTTCTTTACTCATCTCTCTCCTCTTCTCGATGATAACCAACTTCACTGGGATGTTCGCCAATCAGATGTTGCACGAGGATATCCATCCCCACCAACCTGATATCTGCTTCGTACTCCTCAATAAAACCATCCTCGGGATGCCCACGCTTGATCGCTTGGACATAGGCCTCCTCACAGAGTGGACAGTTGACCCGGTACGAGGGCCGACTTCCTTTTGCCACGATGGCAATAAGATCTGGATGACGCGCAATCAGATGCCGATGCAGACTCTCGTATCCGAGATTTGCGGCGTCACAGGTCGGGCACTCCATCAGACGTCGACCAGTTCGGTCGCCTCGGTTGCCTCGGCGAAGAGTTCAACGATGTCGATCACCTTCAGGGAGTCCTCAATCCCTACCGTCTTGACCGCATCAGAGAACATCGCGTAATCCTTTGGGCAGGCTACGACGAAGTAGTCAACCCCAAGGCCTTGCGCCTCCTTGATTCGGTTCACCGACGGCCGTTCCTCCAGATAGGAGTCGTCCATCCAGATTCTTCCACCGCCGGCTCCACAACAGAAGGAGTTTGCTCCATGTCGTGGCATCTCAACGAGTTCACAGCCCAGTCCAGCGATCACCGCCCTCGGTGTGTCAAAAATCCGATTGTACCGACCCAGATAACAGGGATCGTGATAGGTCACCCTGCGTCCTAAGCTGCGCGGAGCAACCTCCTCGGTGAACATGAGGATGGCGAGTAACTCAGAGTAGTGCAGTACCGGTTTGTCGAGCCCAAAGGACGGATACTCATTGCGAAGTGTGTTGAACGTATGAGGATCCGTCGTAAAGATCTTATCAAACGAAGCCTTGGAGAAGGCCGCCATATTCTGTTCAACGAGCATCTCAAAGAGACCTTCCTCGCCTACCCGACGTACATCGTTGCCGGCGTTACGCTCATCATCGAAGAGAATCCCAAACGAGACCCCACTGGCGTTGAGCACTTTGGCGAGCGTCTGCGAGATACTCATCAGGCGCTCATCAAAGGAGGCAAAATCGCCCAAGAACCACAGATACTCCACATGCTCCTTACGTGCATCGACAATAGGAAAGTCCAATCCCTTGGTCCAGCGCGCGCGCATGCGGGCACTCTTACCAAAGGAGTTACCCTGCGTTGCAATATTTTGCAACGCCGACTGGAGGGTGGGCTCCATCTCTCCTCGATCAACCAATGAGCGTCTGAGTTGTACGATGGTTGGCACGTGTTCGATACCAACTGGGCAGATCTCGACACAAGCCATACACGTGGTACATGACCAGAGTGTTTTGTCCACGATCACATCACCTGCGAGTGCTCCATCAGTCAGCAGCGGTCCCGACGCCACGGGGCGAGTTTCGGTATCGAGGAGAAGAGGGACGTGCCGACTGCGGTCTACCCACTGGCGCAGGTCCAGAATAAAGTCACGGGGTGAGAGTGGGGCACCAGCCGTTCGCGCAGGACAGACAGCGTGACAGCGTCCGCACTTGGTGCACGAATCAAAGCCCAATAGCTCTCGCGGGGTAAAGTCATCGATAGAGTCATAGCCAGTCTTACCCTCTGGTGGAGTGGGAATCCGCCTCGTCGTTGCGAGATCCCTGACGGCGAGATTGGTCGGGGATGCCAACATATGCCACGCCTTTGACCACGGAATATAGGCAACAAATGCAAGAGCCATGCCGACATGAACCCACCACAGCCAGGCATGAATCGCTCGAGCACCGGCCGAGCCGACACCGAGCGAGACCAGCCCCTTACCAACGAGATAACCGAGCCACGTCCAGCGCTCGAAACTCGGAAACCCCTCGCCATCAATGCGCAGTCCCTGAATCAGGATCCCCGTGATAAGGATCAGAAGGAGACCCACAACAAAGACCTGATCACCAAGCACGATCTTGGCCCTGGAGTACCCCCCCTCTGGACGTTGTGCCCGCGTGTAGTCGAGCGCAATCTCGCGCGAAAACCAGCGCCGATAGGCCAGCAGAATGGTTCCCACCAGCGCCGCCAGCCCAGCCAGGTCAAAGACCGCATTGTAGCCTAGATAGAACGGACCCTGAAAGAAGCTGTAGGTATGTCCGGTGATGAAGCGTGAAGCATTGCCAAGGATGTCATAGTCGAGGCTAAGAATCGAGGTCGCGAGAAAGAGCCCAATGAATCCCCAAAAGAGCAGGAGATGGCTCACTCCAACCTTTTTTTTGGACTTGGTGACCGTCTTGTTGGCCGCGATCGTCACCAAGGAACTCGCAAACTTCGGGCGCTCTGACACCTCCGGGATGTCGCTGGCATCACGTTTTCGCAACCAGGAGAATGCGGCTGAGCGTCTTCCGTGGTTATACTCGATGACTCGCTTAAAGAAGCCGGTAAAGAAGATCGCTAGGACGATAACGGCAAGAAGATAGAACACCATCTTCGCCGTCTCGGTCTCCCCCCCGAAGATCTTCCTCGTCTCTATGACCCCAACAAGCACCCTCAGCCTCCGACTTGATCAGTCAATTCCGGAACGAGGTCGAAGAGATCCAACGTAGTGCCGTAGTGGGCAACCTCAAAGATCGGTGCTTTTGCGTCGGTGTTGCAGGCGATGATCACATCGGCACTACGCATCCCCTCAAGGTGTTCGGGCGCCCCTGAGATGCCGAAGGCGAGATAGACCGTCGGCTTGACCTTCTTGCCTGACTTACCGACCTGATGCGGCTTTGGCAACCAACCCTGGTCAATCACCGGCCTCGAGGCGGAGAGTGGTGCCTTCATCGCTTCAGCCAACTCTGCCACCAGTTCGACATTCTCCTTCGATCCAATACCCCGACCGACCGACACGAGGAGCGGCGCAGCGGTGATGTCCACACCACTGCTGTCGGGCTCGCGAAGCTCAATCGCAACACCTTTCGCGCTCGATACTGACCCACCGACATCAATGACTTCGCGCCTTGGCTCACCTGCCACTCGCCCAGCATCGGAGACAAATGACCCGGGGAGGACCGAGAGCACAGCTGGAAAGCTGTCGATCTCCACCTCTGACAACAACTTGCCGCCGTAGAGCTGCGAGGTCACCACCAGCGACCCCTCCTCCATCACCGCATCGATGACATACGAGGCGAGTACACCACCAAATTGCGTCGCTAGGGCGCCGGCCAAGTCGATCCCCACCGTACCGGTGCTGACCAAAACCACCTTCGGATCGGCGCTGCGGAGGACCTCCCCAAGCGCCATCTCCCACTGAGGCGCACAGTAACCGGCCTCCATGCCGCTCATTGAATAGAGCACATCAGCCGCTCCGAAAAGATCCTGGGGAGATGGTTCACCGATCAGCACGGCTCCAAGCTCACCCGAGAAACCATCGCTGAGTTCCCGACCCTTTCCTAACAGCTCATAGGTGACATCCAGGACTTCCCCCGCCACCGCCTCAGCTATCACCAACACATCAACCGACATCGGAACTTCCTTTCATGCCTCCGGGCTACACAAGACCCTTGGACTTGATGATCTCAATAATCTCTGCCGCCACTTCCTTCGGGGAACCCTTGAGCATGGTCGCGCCAGCTCCAGTCGACTCAGGCGGATAGAGCCGACGAACCTTGACCTGGACTGCCGAATCACTGAGTTCGACCTCGTGCTCACCGATCTCGCCCGTCTGCATCGCCTGGCGAATCCTTGAGATGGGCGCATACCTTGGCGCCTGCTTCGCCGCCTGGATGCCAAGCACCGCTGGTAGATCGAGTTCGCTCACCCCCAGGAGTCCGCCTCCTAGCTCCTGGGTCACCCTGACCTTGGAGTCAGACCCCTCGACACCGACCACCACCGCTGCGTGAGGAAGCTCCAGCAATGACCCAAGGATACCTGCAAGTTGACCATCTAAGTCATCGGCAGCCTGCACCCCGGTGAGTACGAGATCAAACGACTCGCCAGTGAGGAAGGAGGCAAGACGTTGAGCACGTTCGCGCGAGCGTACCCAGGTATCTGGGTCATGCCCGGTTAACTTAACCACTCGATCAGCCCCCTTGGCCAACGCCGCATATAGCGTTTGGTCAACGTCTGGTTCATCGAGGGCAACGACGGTCACCGTCGCCCCCAACTCATCCTTCAACGTCAGCGCCTCCTCCAGGGCAGCCTCATCCCACTCATTGGAGATGAACTTGACGAACTCACGATCGATATCGGTTCCGTCATCACTGACCTCTAGCTCCTCGACAAGGTCCGCCAACTGCCGCATAGCAACAACGATTCGCATATCAACTCCTCCAATCCTCTCCTCGCATCGCGATATCCACCATCTCGGCGATATCCATCACCCGTAGTCCCTCATTTCCCGTCGACTTTGCCGCATCCTCGAATCTCGATACCTCATAGGGACATGCGACCGCAAGAATGTCGGCACCGGTCGCCGCCGCCTCCCTCACTCGTCGTTCGGAGAGTCGCTCCGAGAGCTGATTGGAATTGAACCCATCGAGCCACATGCCACCTCCTCCTCCGCCACAGCAGTACGAGTTCTCCCGGCACCTTCCCATCTCGAGTAGTTTGACGCCTGGTATCGCCTCGATGATCTTGCGCGGGGCCTCATACTCCCCATTGTGCCGTCCTAGATAACACGGATCATGGAAGGTAACGGTGGCATCAAGACTTCCCGCAAAGTCAATCTGGTCAAGCAGGGGAGCCAACAGCTGCGAGTAGTGAAAGGCCTCGAAGGTGTGTCCATACTTTGGATAGATCTTCTTCAACGCATTGAACCCATGTGGATCTGGGGTGACGATGCGATTGAACTGATACTTCGCTAGCACATCGACCACCTCCTCCATCAAGGACTCAAAGAGACCCTTCTCGCCAGCCAGTCGCTGCGAGTCACCCAACGTCTTCTCCTCAGCGCCTAAGATCGCAAAGTCGACATTCAGGCTGCTCATGATGCGTGCAAAGGCTTGCGCGGCCTGTTGGCCCCTGGGATGATAGCTCCAGTAGTCCTCCACATAGAACAACACGTCAACGGGACTTGGGTCATTCGCCAACACGCGTACCTCGACTCCAGCACCCTTGGTCCAGGCGTGTCGTCGACGCGGATTTTCACCTAGCGCATTTCCATAACGGAACGTCTTCTCCATCACCTGTTGGAGTTCGTCTGGGATGGTCCCCTCGACCATCGCGACCTCACGTACGGCCGGCATGACCTCGATCATGTTGACCTCTTTGGGGCAGACACGAAGGCAGTTGCCGCAGGTGGTACACTTCCAAAGCTCATCAGATTTGAAAAGATCAAAGCCCGTTTGGACGGCCCGGTGAATCTTGCGGGGACCATACTCCGATACCAGGTCGACCGGACAAACCGGAACACACTTACCACAGCCAAAGCAGTATTCGAGAGAGTTACCACCCTCGAGCGCAGCAATCTTTGCAAAGCCAGCCGCGCTGTAGTCGGTCAGTACCCGCGAATGGAGCATCCTTGACGAAGAACCTGAAACGTCCCACTCTCTTCCAGAGAGTGACGACGTGACAATCGCTTCGTCTAATTCGGACACTCCGGCAGGTTGCTTATTGCCCCCTATTGGCATCAACCTCTCCCTTCACCCCGAGAATACGTCCCATAAACTCCCCCAGATCAGGAAGGAGGCTGTTGAACTCCTTGGTCATACGCATCTTGATCACCGTGGATGAATACACCCCATAGACGCCGGCAAGGAAGACATCAAGACCGTAAGGACTCTGTTCGGCCGATACCGGCAGGAGGGAGGCCGCACTCAGGGTTTGGCTGAGATAATCGAAGGCGAATCGTACCTGCGCGTACGTCGTGGCATCATCGATCCCGTATAACGCAATTGGATCCTCGACTAGAAGCGCAAGCGCACCCGTCTCCTGATCCGGATCGAGGACCCACCGACGCCACAGCGGATGCGCCCACGGGTCGACGATATGGAGCACTTCAGAGGCCAAATCTCGCAGAAGTCCCTGGTCCTCGTAACCACACCCAACAATCGTGTCAAAGACCACGAGCGGGTCTTCCCCGTTCTTGGCGAGTATCACTCCCTCGATGAGCACCTCAAGGTCCGCTTGGGCAAGGAGTTCCCTACGATGACGGCGCACGCCAAAGATCAATCCGCACAATTGCGAGAGGATCTCTCGACCCTCTTCCAGCCGATCGATCAGGCCAACCGCTGTCTGCCTGCGTTGGGTCAACTTCTCCACCAATACCACTTGGGTGGACTTCGCTACCTGGTATGAAATCGCCGTCGAAAACTCCTGTGCGGCCTCGAGATCGGCCAGTTGGGTCTGGGTCATCATCTAGTACCGCCTAGGCCAAGGCATGGAGGTCTCGAACCGCCTTCGCGGCCGCCAAACCACCACTGGAGGCGCAATCTTCTAAATCACTCGGCCCGAGGGCGGCCCCCACCGCATAGATCCCAGCTACCGACGTTGACACTGTGTCAAGTGGAGAGTGCGCCGCCTCAATGAACCCGTACTTATTCTGCTTAACGCCAAGGAGTGCTGCCATCTGACGCGTTCCTGGGGAGGCCTCCATGCCGACGGAGAGCACGACAAGATCCATCAGAACCTCCATTGGGCGGCCCATCGTGGTATCCTCGCCTCTCACAAGTAGCTTGCCATCCTTGGGGAGCACCTCAGTGATGATTCCCTTCACATACTGAACGTGATGCTTTTCTTGGGCAGGCCAGTAGATCTGGTTTTCCCAATACCCATACATGCGCATGTCGATGTAGAAGATAAAGACCTCAGCCGAGGGAATCAACAACTTGATCTCCGTAGCCTCCTTTGAGGCGACGCCGCAGCAGACCTTTGAACAGTACTCGTTCCCAATCTGTCGATCACGCGAACCTACGCACTGGACAAAACAGATCCGTTGCGGAGTCTCTCCATTGGAGGGTCGCGTCACCGAACCCTCCTTCAACATCGCCTCAAGATCCTGGAGTGCAATGACGTCGGGGAACTCGTAGTAGCCATAGAGCTGTGTCTCACGGCCGGGATCAAAATGGGTGAACCCAGTGGCGATGACGACGGAACCAGCTTGAATCTTAGAGGTCGCACTACCCGTGAGGACGTCGAGCTCAAAGGGAGCATGATCTCGCGATGCCCCGACCACCTTGGAGCTCGTGCGAATCTCGACATTCTCGAAGGAGGTCAGTTGATCGATGAGCCTGCCCATCACCTCCTCTGCGCTCTCAAGGTACGGCGTCAGTGACGCATAGTTCTCCTCAATCGGACGTCCACCAAGATACGCATTTTTTTCTATGACGGTCACTGGTGCTCCCAGCTCGGCCGCGGCGATCGCTGCCGAGATCCCCGCTGGACCACCACCTATGACGACCAATCGTTCTTGCATATTCTCCTGCCCGCTCTCTATGCGTCAACATCTGCCCAGGTGAGAAACTCTTGTCCCCCACTCTTTAGCCGCTTGGCATCCTCTTGAAACTCAGCCCAAGCCGCCTCCCAGTCAATGCCCATCTTCTCCAGCAATGGCCGATAGTTGGTCGAGTGCCAATGCAACTGCGCCACTTTGAACGGGTGCGCACCCATCGCTAGCGCAGCGAATTGGGCCTCACTCATCACCGGGACGCCGACGTTGCGCTCATGAGCCTGTGCCGCAAACTGGCTCTTGTCCAGCGCCGTCACGCAACCGGTGTCGTGCGTCAGGACCACATCAGGGTCGGCCTCCTCCTTCATCACTTCGATCTTCCTCAACGTTGCAAAGGAGCGGGTGAAGTCGCGCTGCACGAGGATATGACGAAAGCCAAACCCACAACAATCGAAGAAGGTGGAGTAACTCCGTAGATCAGCACCCAGCGCTAGAACAAGTCCACTCACCGCAGCGGTTCGCTGACCGTGATAGACATCTGGATCGAAGATCGCATCGCCTTCGACAAGTTTGTAGTAATGACATGCCGGATGAACCGTTACCGCGATGCCAGAGACATCTCGTACCGCCCGAGCACTGATCTCATCACGCACCGCATAGAGCCACTCCGAATAATGAATGATCTCCTCTGGCAACACCAACTGCTTGCCAAGCCGATGGAGCACCTTGGTCACCTGCTGACGGAGCGCCCCATCGTGGAGCAGCTCCGCCCGAACCTCCTTATAGTGCCCGTACGAGGTCCCACAATGGATGAGCGGGAAGTTCCCCGTCTCATAGGCCGCCGCAAAATTCCTCACCGCTACTGCTGCCTGCGCCGCCTGGTTCGACGTCGCCGACGCATAGTAGTTCCATGCGGTACAGGAGGTTTGATCTTCCGGGTCGATATAGTCGTAGCCGAGCTTACGCATCAACCAAAAGATCGAGGTAGAGTAGCCGGGAATGTGACCGCATTGGCCACACGACTTGTGGTGCCAGAGGTTTGCCTTCTGAATTTTCTTGATGACCCCATACTTCGTGGGCACCTCTACAAAATCGCCGGTAATCCTCTGTACGACAAGCTCTCCCTCCGCCTCCAACTCGAAGAGCCGCTCATGAAAATCCTCAGAACGCCGATCTGGAGCCCGTTCAAACTTCTCTTTCTTACCAAGAATTACTGAGACCGCACCATCACTCATATCTCTATCCCCTCCTCCTCTAACTTCTCTTCCATAATTTCCTCAAGAATCATATGAATTCCTTGATCTACCTGTGCAATCATGTCCAATGCCCCAGTCTCTAGCCAGATGACGTAGAGCTCTACCAACGTTCGATCAGCCACCTTCCAGCCGGTCGTTGTGGTGTGCATCGTCTCAGGAGGGAGCATCCTGCGCCACAGATCGAGGTTCTCTGAGACATCTTTGACTTCAGGGCCCCAGTCGGGAAATGCATCAGGTTGGAGCATGTCGGGAGAGACTTGGGTTCCTGTCGACATGATCTTGTAAATGATTCGGGAGTACCCAGCGAGAGCATCCTTCGCCGAATGGAGACCTTCCTTGACCGCAACTTCACGCATAATAGTTATGACCCCCCCTGGGTTATTGCCCCTAGGGCATCGCAGACAAGAAAAACACTGTGAACATTCCCAGATGTCCTCCTGCATCTGCTGGAACATCAGGTCAATATCACGTCGGGCTGCCGCTTGGGCAATCCTGCGTGGTGAGAAGTCGTAGAAACGCGCAGAAGGACAGGCGGCCACGCAGATTCCACACTCATAGCAACCATAGAGGTAGTCCCCAAAGCGTGAATCGGCCATGACCTGCCCGATGAGCCGCTCCTTCTCCTCGCGCTCGACATCCATATGACCGGCTACATGATCTCTCTTCATGTAGGGGTCGAGGGTCGTCGCTGGCATTAGAACGACACCACCGCATCCGCATTCATGGCAAGATCATTGAACGCGGCACCACCGATCATCTCCACCCCATCGATCAAATCCTCAATCACGAGATCATTCAGATCGAGTGAGGGCTGACAGACCCAAAGACGTACGCCGAGATCCGTTGCCTGTTTCACAAAGTAGGAGAGGCGTTGGCCTCGATCACCTTTTGGACCAATCTTGTCAACTACCGTCTTCTTGAGGAGCTGAGGACCGTACATCGTGAAGTAGATCCCCACCTCCACCTCCATCGCAGCAGCGGACGCTGCCAAGAAGAATGGGGTAGCACAACGACCAGGATCGTCCTCACCGTGCGTCTGCACATAGAGCACTTTCCCCTCGAACTCACCGGTCCACATCTTTACTCCCCCCTCATTGATCGTGCGACACAAACACTCAAAGCTACCGATAACCGAATTTGAAAAGGACTAAGGTTTAGCCGCCACGTTTCAGTAGGACATGAAATACATCGCCTTCTTTGGTGATCCCCAACAGCTCATTACCTGTCCTGGATGTCCACGCATTCATGTCCGGCTCCACCCCAGGATCAGTCGCGAGAAGCTCAAGCACCTCGCCTGGTTGCAGCTTTTTAATGGCCTGTGACGTTTTTATCACGGGCAACGGGCACTGCAGTCCTGTGCAATCCAAAATCTCAGCCGGATTCTCAACCATACGCCCCCCTCTTGGCACACCTCGTACTACGTATCCGATCTCCCCTAGGATCAGACCACGCCATACTGATGAGAACATGCGCATTCACGCACGTCTACACCTAATCTCGTCACAATATCACAGTGCAGTGACGTTTGTGTGAATTTCAAAAACTTTTCTGGCATTTCGCGTTTCCGGCGCCCTTGATCCGGGTAACGCTCATTCGCGTCGTCCCGGGCGTCTTGGCTTTCGCCACCTGTTCGCGCCCAACAACCCCAAGAGATCATGGATCGCACTGCGTGTCTTCTTGGCGATAGCGATACTGTTGGGGCATGGTTTGGCCACCGTCTTGCATCGTACGCCGGTACCCAGCGAGCGCTATGGTGAGGTACTCCTTACCCTGCCGAACCCTCACGCTGCATCAATCGGCTGCAAAATGTTCGCTACTCAGGCGGGCACGAACCAATCATGTCCATCGGACCCACACTGGAGATTCCGAAGAGCACCTGCTCAGAAGTAGAACGTCACCATCCGTATAAGCGACTCGGCATCAGTGCTCGTCATGGCCCCGCTCCGAGTCAACCAGGGACATAGCCTCGACACCGAATGGATCCAACAATCACGCTTCTGAGATCACGTTGATCTCTGGCCGAATCCTCGGCAAGGGACGACGTTTGTGGGGCAAGCATTTTGGGTGATCATCCGCTGAAAGCCCCTGATACCATGGGCGTAGCCACACGTATGGACGGTGGATCGATCTCAGCGCTCTTCGCACAGGACAACTAAGGTTCCAGCTCCCGGGTAGAGCGCTTCAGACTGCCACGGTGTCCAATGGGTCGACGATTGCGTGATCACCCCTATCCACTACCTCCAACTAATGGTTGACGGGCGATGATGCTAGAATCGCCCGCACTAGGCTCGCCGGCACTAGGCTCGCCGGCACTAGGCTCGCCGGCACTAACGTTCACGGTACTACCAAACGACCCAGACAGTGTCATCGGACAACACGGTTGTCTACGAAGCTGGCGAACTGGCATCCGGTTGGTCGCCAGGACCCGACACGCTAGCGCACCTCAACCACCTCAGCGCCAGCGTCCCTTGGCACCTCATCGCCGACAGTCGATCCCGACTACTTCGCCCGTCAAGTGGTACATCGGTCCGTCTATCCACACCGGATAGCTGGCCAAAGTCTCAGAGCACCAGCGGATAGAACGGCCCGGATCATCGCATGAACCAAGTCCACAAGTACGACCTGTACTGCAAGTCAAGCGACACCGTTATCTCGCTATCGTTATCTCGCTATCGGTCGTGGCGCAGATAGGCTCCGGCGGCAGCCCGCAAATAGAGCACTCCGATCCCAACTGCGACCACCACTGGGATCAGGCTCCAACTCGCATGGAGATAGAGTCCACAGACAGCACCGGCCACCATCCACATCAGCGCGAGCCCCACGAGCAGCAACGGAGAGGCATTGCGCCTTCCGACCTCATAGGTCGCCCCTGGCGTATCTGGCCGAGCATGTGCTGGTGTCATGCGAGTAACTTACCCCTTCTTCGACGGCAATGTCCGCACTACACCAAGAGCTTTACCGAGCTGTTACACCCCAGAAACATGACGCTAGCGGCTACCGAGATAGCGTTGTTGCTCCCAGTCACTGACGTATCCCTGCGACGCCTCCACCTCGGCCATCAGATCCTCGCTATAGCGGTTGATCAGACGGTCGTCAAAACAATCGACCAGCTGATCATCGGCGGCGAGTTCGCGAATCGCCTGTTCTAAGCTGCGTGGTAACTGCGTTGGTGCTGTCTCGACCTGGGCGAGGCCAACACCTTCGACGCTCTCCTCCAATGGGGCCGGCAGCTTCGCCTGCCCGGCGACCCCGATCTCAGCGGCAGCGAGCAGCGCGGCGATTACCAGATAGGGATTCGCCGATGCGTCCGAGCCACGGTACTCAATCGAGACGAACCCTTCGCTCTTACGGCTCAGCCGCACCAAGGCCGACCGGCTCGCCTGGGCCCACGTCGCGTGACTTGGCGCCTCAGCGCCCCGGTGCAGACGCCGGTACGAATTGATGGTTGGAGCACCAAAGGCACAGAGTGCACTCGCGTGATTCAGGACTCCGCCGATAATCTGCTCAACCCGCAACGCATCGGAGGGATCTCCGCCGGGTAGCACCTGGTGAATATGCATACCAGACCCCGGCAACTCGTTCAGTGGTCGTGCCATAAAAGTTGCAATGAGGCCCTCGGCGTACGCCAGATCGGCGATGATGGTTCGCGCACTCATTAAGGTATCCGCGAGTGCGAGCGGGGTCGCGCCGGTGAGATTCACCTCATACTGACCTGGTCCTGCCTCATGGTGGGCAGCGCTGAGGGGAACATTGAGCGAGAGGAGCTGTTCCGCCGTCTTGGCAAGCAGTCGTTCCCCTTCTCCACGCGCATACGAAAAATAGCCTTCACCATCGACCGGTGTAAAGTCTGGGCGTAGGAGGTACCACTCGAGTTCCGCTGCGCCCTCCCAGTTACCTGAGGCGATGGAAGTCGTGACCACCATCTGACGGAGGGCATGGCGGGGATCAAGTGGCCACGGGTTACCCTCGTCGTCAAAGAGGTCACAGATGACGCGACCCGAACCCTGCCCGCTCGGCAACAAGGTCGTTGGGTCTGGTTTGAGCACCAGATCGGTCTCGATGAGTCGGTTGCGTCCCTCGAGCGCCGAACCATCGACTCGCACTCCCTCACTGATCGCTCGATCGAAGGTTGCACCAGGGATCTGCACTGCACGGGCCGTTCCACTGAGATCAGTGAAGACCAACTTCACCCAGGCGAAATCACCACCGACTCCTAGGTTCTGACTCAACGACGATCCCCTCTCTCTTCTACCTGACCACCAGCGCGATCACGACCACCGCAATGATGGCGCTCACAAACCCTACAGCAACCAGCCCAGCCCGACGGAGATAACTTCGTGTGGTCGTCGGTTGTACCTCTCCCATGGGAGCCTCCACTGAGAAATCAAAGACCGCTGAGTCGATCGTTGCGGGTTCGTTCAGATCACGAAGGAGCTCGTCGACGCGCTGATACCGGTGTTCTGGGTAGCGGCGAAAGCTATGCATCACTACTCCTTCGACCTCGGGAGGGATCCCTGGATCACGTTCTCGAAGCGGCAATGGATCTCCCTGAAGATGCCCGGCCATCACCACCAACCAGCTGTCGCCCTCAAAGGGGACCACGCCGGTAAGCAGTTCATAGAGGATGATCCCCCAGCTGTAGAGATCACTACGGGCATCACCACGCTGGCCCCGTATCTGTTCAGGACTCATGTAATCAGGGGTGCCCTGGGCCATCGAAAAGTGTCTCCAGGTAAGCCGGCGCGCCCCAAGGCTCACCGCGCTGCCAAAGTCGCTGATCGCAACGGAGTGATCGGCGGAGATAATCAGATTCTCTGGTTTGAGATCGCGATGCACCACCCCATGTGCATGCAGATAGGCGAGGCCGAGCGCGATCTGGCGACCAATGTCAATCGCCTCCTCGAGCGGTACCCGTTCTCGTTGGGCCATCCACTCGCGAAGGGTTTGACCCGCTCGGTACTCATGCAACAGATACGGTTCACTCGGATGCTGGGGCACCGGCAACGCCCGCTGAACATTTGGATGCTCAAGCGAGAGGGCCAGGGTACGCTCCCGGGTGAATCGCGCATAAAGCTGAGGGTCGGCCAAGAGCTCAGGATTCGGGAACTTCACCACCACTTCCCGGTCCCCCCGTTGATCGATGGCGAGCCAAACAGTCGCATACGCACCTTCACCAAGTGGCTCCTTCAGCACAAAACCATCGATCGAATCTCCCGCCTGGTGCCCAGTCAAGGCGATCTCCTGAACCAGCGGCTCGATGAACTGGTGAGCTGGCTCGGGCCCTGTCGCTCATGTACCCGAATAATCATGATCGTTACGTTATCGGGTGCCCCACGATAGATGGCCAACTTGTTCAATTCCTCAACCACATTCGCAACCTGGACCATCGGATCACCGACCTCGTCATAGAGCGCCTGAACCATCTCCTGAGGTGAGATGAGATCCCACAGACCGTCCGAACAGAGGACCAACACGTCTCCTTTGACCAGTTGCCGTTGGGTGACATCGGGGGAGATAGCGAGCTCTCTGCCTAGGCACCGTGTGAGCACCGAACGCGCAGGGTGGCTCGCGGCTTCAGCTGGAGAGATCAGCCCCCGTCGCATCATCTCTCCTACCTGGGAATGATCGCTCGTAAGTTGTTCGACTTTGCGTCCTCGGATGAGATAGCACCGTGAGTCGCCGACATGTGCCACAAGGGCGGTATCTGACGAGATGGCCAGTGCTGTCAGGGTGGTGGCCATGCCGTTGTGACGACAACGCAGCGCCTCATCGAGGACTGCTTGATTCGCGAGTCGGAAAGCGTTGCGAAGCCGGTTCTTGATCGACTTATCCGATGACGCGCGCCAAGTAGCTACCGCCGTCTCGACCGCGAGCCGGCTTGCCACCTCACCGGCATCGTGTCCACCGAGACCATCCGCCACGAGAAACAAGATACCGCCAACCATCTCCTGGTCCTCCACTGCAGCGGCATAATCCTCATTCGCCTCACGTACGAGACCGCGATCCGATCGCAGGCTCCAAGTTAACCCTGCACCAGCACCCGATGCACGCAACAGACCATTGCCCCGCAGACGCGGTTCCCCAGACCAATCCGACATCTGAGCCATACGACTCCTCAACTCGTGACCATCAACGAGTCAACCGAAGCGCCACCATCGGCACCATACTCCGTCACTCATCATTATCGTCGGTCAAGCCGCCCATCGGGTGACTTGACCGACTACTGCCATGGCGGTAGATACCGCCCCACATTCGACCGACTCCTTTACACCGCTGATCGCAGCCGCTCCTCATGGATGCTCTTGGCATGGGTGCGCATCGGGTTCACCAGCACCCAAAGAAAGCCGGCAGCCATCCATACCCCTACGATAATGATGGCCTTGATCGCGTCGGTCGCTCCGCTTCCACCACCAGCAATCGCAAGGTAGACCACACCGGCTAACTCGACAACATTCATCAACAGCCCGAGGCCAGGAACGATCCTGTGCTTGACAAGGTGCTTATCGTGACGAGACGCGAACGCTACCAACGTGATCGCGCAGGTGATCCCATAGACCAGGAAGGTACCGATATTCGAGGCCAGCGTGATCTGGGTGAGGTTATCAACCGTGTGGACCCCATAGATCCCGATCAAAGCTGAGACGCCAGCAAGGATCCAAACACCTGCCGCCGGCGTGGCGAACTTGCCATGGAGGATACCCAGCAACGATGGGAGTTCCTTATCTCTTGCCATGGAGTACGAGAGGCGCACCGCCGTATTCATGCAGGCCAAGGTCGTGCCGAGAAGTGCAAGCAACACTGTAAAGGCCACCACCAGCGCGACCGCCTCTCCTCCACCGCCAAAGAGTCGATCCACAACATTGGTCACCAGTGTGCCAATCGGCGCAGAGTCATTCCCAGCCGCTGCGTACGGTGCTCCATGCACGCCCGCCATGGTCGCCTTGCCAAGCACAAAATCACTCGAAAAGTACTCAAGCAGGTAACAGAAACCTCCCTGAATCGCCAGGGCGATCAGTACACCTCGTTGGATATCCCGTTCGGGCTTCATGGCCTCTGCCCCAAGTGAGGTGATGGACTCGAAACCAACCAACAACAGAATAGCGATGGTTGACTGATAGAGGAGGTTGATAAAATCGTGAGGCAGTAGCACCCCTCCAGCATTCGGCTGAACGTACCCAGCATGGGGGTAGCTGATGCGGTAGACGATGAAAATCGCGCTAATGGCGACCAGTGTCACGATCTGCACCACGTTGATCCCAAGGGCCACCATGGTCGAGCCAGTGATGCCACGATAGGCTACATAGCCTACCAAAGCCGACGATACGATAGCGATCAACGAAAGAACGGGCCAACCTAGTTGGCTTCCATGATCAAGGTCGGACCAGATGTAGCCAACAATGGTGGCGATAAAGGCGATCATGATTCCGGGGTAGATCCAATAGTACAGATGACTTATCCAGCCAAAAGCGAGTTTGGCCGGACGTGCCAGCCGGCGATGCAGCTCTGATTTCTTGTCGAGGAAGGCAGCCTCTGCGAAGTAGTACGTCGATCCTGTGCCCGCATTCGGGTAGATCTTGGCAAGTTGCGAGTAACTCCAGGCGGTGAACATCGCCAATACGAATGCGAAGAGTAACCCGGTCCACATCGCGGACCCGGTGGCAGCTCCATGGTTGGTCTGAGCAGCTTGCTCTTGAAAAGTTGTCCACAGAAATGCTCCTGGAGCGATAAGGGCCATCCCATTAACGGTTACCCCCGTCAACGACAGTGACCGCTTGAACTCCGGTGACGTACCTGGTGGACCTAGATCCGGTGACATAATTGCTCCCCTTTCCCCCAACACTGCATTGAGGTTTGCGCCGATCCTACTCATCCGTTGTTACACCGATGTTTCAGCTCAATGAAGCGTTGTCTCAGCACCAAAAACACTGCGATGACGAATCAGTCGGTTCGATAGCGAGATCAGCGGTGCTTCTTTCACCCGAAGAGGATGGCGCCCGAGTAGGTTGCCATCCTGTTGCGCTCGGAAGGAGTGCTGCGACATGCCTACAAGAGATCTGCATCAAGGAGCGAGCGACAAGATTGCGAGCTCGCTAGTGGACCTGATCATCCCCTACCTCGCCGTTGGACACATGGTCGCCCAACACCACATCAGTCACGGAACAGGTGCCACGCCCATCGCAATCCCAGTAGAGGGAGGGGCGAACGACAACTCGCACGCACGCCAGGCATCAGAGTCACGTGTGCCTAGATCCACCCAGGTCATCATTGGACGTCGATCAGGAGTACTCGCTCCTCAAAACCACCGTGCGTGCTACGTTTGGCGATCCGTACTGCTTCAAGCTGATCCCACGTGGCATGATGCGATCCTAGGAGTGCATGTATCACCTCAAGTATGTCACCGAGCTCCTCAAGGCAGGGGTCATCAAGGTACTCACTTGTCTCCTCTTGTAGCTTGTGCCGTAGCGCCAACGTCATCTCTGACTCACCTAGAACCCGAGTAACTGCGTGCTTGCCACTTGCATCAATGATCGCAGGCACTCCATCACGTACCAGTTTGGGAGCGTCACGCATCAGCGACTCGCCCATCGGTGCCCCTTATCGTCATCACCAGTCTCTCCTCACAAGGCCCTCACGCCCACCAATCCTGGCAAACCTGACCACACCTCCACATGGACGTCGCCGGCGCCGTGCCTCTCTCTACCACCTGATGGTACCAAATCCCGAACGTCACCGCACCGACACCGGTTAGCCGAGCGTCGCTGTGCGGGAAGGGCGATTTTGGTTGAAGCATTAGGAGCTGCCTCCAGTCCGGTCGTGGCACCCGATGGGCTTGCATCCCACTTGGCACACAGGAAATCCACCATTCCTCACGAGCTGCTCGAGCAAGGGCAACACCAGCACAGGGCGCAAGAACCCGGGAATCGCATGAGGTGCCACCTAGTCCGTCAGTGACGTGTGCCGCTCTCTGGCGCTGGGCGGACTCGTGCTGTATCCACCCGATCGTCGCCTGGATACCTACGCGGACTCCGGGTAGGTCCATATCGGCGACCTACTCGGCACGATGATCCCCAAGCTATCTCGGTGCGCTCATGACACACGATCGTGTTGGGTGCCGCATCGCTCGGACCCTCTTTTTCGCAGATATGATGCGAGCGTACCCCCAGCGCCAGAGGAACGAACCCACATTCGCGGTCATGAGCGACGTTGTTGGCAAGTGACATCAACCGCGGACTGGGCCAACGCTGTCACAGCAGTGGCCGACTACGGCAATATGGCAGATGATAACCGCACCGGGAGAGAACCTCGCCTCCGATTCCATCACCATGCGAACAAAGCCAACGATCGCCAACACACAGCGACGAGATCCGACCGTGATCCAGGAAAGATCCAATATGTCACCAGCCATCTCCGCTAGGCCCTCGACACAACGACCTGTTCCGCAGGACAATCTTTTGCCCAAGAACGTGAGGAGGACCCCATCTAGCGGCTCTGTGGCAACTGAGAGAGCAGCTGAACTGAAAGTACGTCCGCTTGTTTCGTCAATTAACAGAGTTTCAAGTCCCTATTATCACAAGAACCGATTACCCCTATCATGAAACTCGATAGTCGCGTCTATCACTATTTGCGATCTGACTTATCCACCAACACGATAGTACTTTTGCTGCCCTGTAGCGACTCCAATGAGAACTCCACACCTGATTCCAACGACAGCTCGAACCAAAAAAGAGAGCCAGACGACGTTTCCACGTCGTCTGGCTCTATCTCGGTCTTTACCCTGGGTGCTAGCTGCCCAGTTCCAAATAGTACCTGCTCAGCAACCCTTTGCGTTACGCTCCGACATCAAGTACGTTGAGAGCACCTCCGAGCGTCGAGCACTCTGACCACTCACGCTCTGACCGACACTCTCAAGCTGCATCGACCCTCGGCGAGTCATGCGATGACCTAGATTAAACTCAGTGAACCTCATTGTTCAATCCTCCATTTCCTTAGGACTAATTCCTACTACTTCTTCGTCATTAAGTATAGCAACATTGAGCGGTATTTATTCCTCACATTTTGGGTGTCGCACCAGTATCAGCTTCCCGGCAAGCGGAGCTCACCTGACGAGAACGTCAGGTGACGAAGGGAACCTTGATTGATCATCGGAGACACCCACTCCCCTTCCGGCCAACGGCCAGACGTGCCAGAGCAGCCGAAGCCCTACAACGACTCCCTACACCACAACGATACCCGGGGAGGTAGACTGACCGCATGGCAAAAATAGCATTTTGGATCACTGCTGGACCAGATCAAGTCGACAAGGCGATGTCTGGACTTCGACTCGCTCAACGGCTGCGGGCCAATCGTGGTCAAGACGTTCGCGTCTATCTCTTCGGGCCCGGCGTTGCGCTCGGAGAATCCTCGATCCCCGCCGTCGTCGAAGTTCTGAGTGATCTGCGGGAGTCAGAGGTACCAGTACAGGCCTGCCCCGCCAACGTCACCCAGATGGGTCTCGACGAAAAAGTCCTCACTGGCCGAGGGATTGCCCTGGAACCGGCAGGCAACATTATGATCGAACTGGTTGAGAGCGGCTACCAGGTCGTCGGCGTCTAGCACTTCACAAGGACAACTCCCAGGACTCTGTCGCGGGTGATGCATAGGCGGCCAGAGGATCCACCGGACGGCTGCTCCCGAAAGATCCCCCCATCATGATCCCACCGGATACGCGCTTCGCTTCTTTCCGGGCCGGTTTCTCCTGCTGTCTGGGACAAAAGGTCGAGCTGGTGCTACCACCAGGAAGTCCTCGATGGTAGCACCAGACGAACTAGTTGACGAGCTTACCGAGTAGGTTCTCAATAGTAGCAAGCCGCTCCTCAACGGTTCTGACAGCAACCGGCTCGTTTACCACAACCGACGATGCGGTCTCGGAGGTGGAGGGCCCAGACCCTCCACAATTGCATTTGCAGGACATAATTTCACCCCCTTTCCTCTCTTGGGTGTCGAGCTGTGAGCGCCCGACATGTGATTTGCCGACGACATCAAGAGCGGCCATTTTGGCGAGCAACCGAGCGAGCGTTGCACCGGTGTGCGTCAAACTGTTATTCCAACTCCTCAGCCGATCTCTCCCTATCGCGGTCAGTTCGTAACGCCGACGGTCAGGACCTCGCTCGCTTACTTCATCGGTGACGGACAAGGCCCCGATGCGCGTGAGGTGAGCAAGGGTCTCATACAGTCGACCGCGACTCACCGTCCCAGTGACGAGACCCTCCTCTGCGAGCCAACTGGCGATACCATAGCCATAACACGGTGCCTCCAAACAGGCCACTAGAACCGCTGCCTCAAGCAACCCTTGGATTGGAGCGCCCCTCGCCTCTCTACGACTCCCAGAATCAAAGCAACCACAGCTCCTGCACATAATTCCACTATATCCAGTCTGGAGCTAGCTCAGACCCTCTCGAACAGGAATCCAACACACATCGTTCCCTCTATACATCGGTATATTTCGATTTCTATATATACTGATAGTAATGGAGCTCATCGAACAATCAGTTGAACCACGAAGCGTCGAACTCGGAATGCCCTTAGCGAGAGACCAAACCATCGCCTTAGCGGAGCTATGCCAAGCACTCGGCGACCCTACCCGCCTCCGCATACTATCGTCGCTAGGCACTGCCTGCATGCCGGTAGGAATGATCGCTCAGTCCACTGGACTCCGCCAACCCACCGTCTCACACCACCTGCGTGTTTTACGCGACCGGGGCCTGGTGCGTCCCGAGCGCCGAGGAACTTCTATCTACTACTGCGCTGCAAGCGAGGAGTTACAACCTACGCTACGCGCCCTTGGCTCCCTGCTCAACGATACAGTTCGTCAATGAGCATCCACCGTCGCCATGCCGAAGGAACAATCGGGCAAGTTTCGATCGCTTCGTCACTAGCGCGGATCGCCATCGACCTATTGGCACGCAATCATCACCGACCCAGTTCAGGCAAGGAGCATCATATTGGTTACCCAAACAAAACATCACAACCGATCGCGGTACCAGCGGGTGCAGTGTTGCCATTAATCGGATCCGAAGCCATTAGTCGTATCAACCATCCGCTTCTCGATACTCCAAATGGGCACTTCAACTGCCTCCATGCGAAACAACGATCGAACACGTCGCACAAGACTGCGACTATCCAATGGCCCAACTATGCACATTGGCCCATGGCCACTAATTTTCGTCATGCCCGCAATACTCGCCATAATCATTTTCTTGGTCTTGAAAGGAACCTCATGCGCTATGCCTTCTTCATGTAGACTGGGCCAACCTACCAGAGATCGCGATACAACAACAGATCGCATCTCCGCCGAAACGCTCGACCCATGCATCACCCCACGTCAACAGTTCGCCAATGCATCACTCAGCATCGGAGTATACACAACGCGTCTGGAAACCCTCATTCGCCCTGCGCCCGATTATCCCATGTGATAATCAACGGTTAACCGACGGCGCCGACATCGCAATAGGAGACCTAAGGCGGCCAATAGAAGACAATATAGCATCCGTATACAACCCAATATGCTATTATACAAACAGATGCGCGCAGTACACAAAGAAGTCCGTTCAGTTCTATGATCGACCTCGTATCAGTCAAGGAAAGGAGATACGTGCTACGACATTAATCACTCTGGTAGATATGAATATACGCAATCAACACACCGATGACCTCCACACTGGCCAAGATGAACCATCGCACTACTAATAAGCAGCCGCAATGCAATTAATATTCGCGCTTCTACACTGAAGAAATGAGTAATCAACAATGACCAATACCAGTTCTACGGCAATTACCGAACCAAGTGCCATCACTACACCCAAGGGCGTTGACCTACTGCTCCCGCTTGACACTCCTAGGGATGTCCTCGACATCTTTGTAGCGTCCTGCAACATCGGCCAGTGCAGCTGCGACACGACCTTTGTCTCTAAAATTACCGGGGTCGAACTGGTTGAAGAACCAGGACTGCTCCGAGTGCGGGTTTCAGGTGCTATCACCCCGGAAGAAGTGCTCGCCGAGATGGGGAACTCAGCACCTGAACTTGGGGGAAAGGCCTCGTAACGGGCAGATCCTTTCATGCGATCACGCGAGGGCGTAGCCAGCGTCAGCGATGCGTTCATCACGCCCTCGACCAAAGCAAAACAACAGGTTCGGACAATTGAATGCTCCTCATGCATTGTAGAACCACACAAGGAATCCGTTCTCATCTTGCCCAAGGAACCAACCGCCTCCCCAAGCCTGTTACCGACCATCCTGTGCGCCATAAGTTGATGGAGACGAATCCGTCGATCCCATCACCCCACGATAGGCATAACCTTGGGATAAGCATCCATCAACAAAACTTCACGAGCGACTGAACGCGAAATGCCAACGATGACCCTGGAATACTGTTGATCCTTTCCAGATACCGCCATGCACAACAGCGTCAAATACTTCATTATGGGGAAAGATCAGTCGCATTGATGTATCCTGGAAGGTGCCATGAATAGCATAGGAAAGACCAGCAAGTGACGTGACCTTACCCAGGATTTCCCCCGAATGACCTTGCCGCAGAACCATGACCACAGGGACGCCTACTGTTCGGTCATAGAATTCACCGGTCCAGCGACCAATGATAGTGTCCTTTGCTATTCCACAAGAACTAAGGGCGCAAGAACATGCTAGACAGACTATGATAAACCCGAGCCAAGAACGCCGTCGAATGCATTGGTATAGGTCCACAATTGTGGATCCGTGATACCAAAGGCGCTGTCTAATGGTCATCCGCATCATCGAACGCTCCTATGCTCTTGGCGCGACCCACTCTGGATGCGTTCTCCACGCAGGTTCATGCTTACGTCGTTTTGGGTCGGTCTCCTTGAATAACAGCAACAGGATCAACCCCGAGAGCCCTACCAGCACAGTTCCAACCCAGATCGCAACAGATACTCCCGCGAATACAGCTACCCCACCTAAAACAAGTGGTCCAACTGCGTATCCCCCGTCACGCCAAAGGCGATACACCCCAAGGGCACCTCCGCGCCATTTTGGATCTGCCGTATCTCCCACCGTAGTAATGAGATTTGGATACACCAGCGCCATCCCAGCACCCATCAGTATGACGGCGAGATACCAAAGGGCATGGCTGCTGGCGCCGACAAAGACGGCGAGCCCACCGGAGATCAAAAAGGTGCCTACAGTGATAGGGAACTTGCGACCGATTCTATCAGCCAAGGCACCGCTTGCGACTTGTCCAAACCCCCATACCCAGGCGTAGATCCCCACAAGCAGTCCCACCTCGGCCACGGAGACACCTCGGCGCAACAGAAAAAGTGGGAAAAAGGCTGCCACGAGACTATCAGCAAACTTGTTGATAAAGCCCGCCTGACAGACTGCCAGCATAGAACGATCATGCCAACTCATGTACACACCAAGGCGCGTCAACTTTGGTGCTGGCTGTGCTGGATGAACTTTTGCATCTGGACCAGAACCCATCGACTCCGAGTGGGCAAAAGGCAGCGTCTCCTTTGCTGGTCCAAGAGTGACCAGAACCCCAATGACCACCACGCCCAAAACAAGTAGATACGGAGTGGGACGCAACCCATAGCTGGTTACGAGGAGACCAGCTAAGAAACCACCAACCCCCACCCCCACATAGCCGGCCGATTCATCGATACCCACGGCGAGTCCTCGATTCACCGGGCCGACGAGATCAATTTTGGCGGTCACCGACATCGTCCAGGTTAGTGCCTGGTTCACCCCTAGGAAAAGATTTGCGATAATCACCTGCCACCATGCCGTTGCAAAGATGATGATGAGCGCATAGGGAATCGCAAAAGCCCAGCCAGCGAGCAATATACCCTTGCGTCCTCGACGATCCGAAAGCCGACCCGCTACAAGATTCATCACCGACTTGACGAGCCCAAAGGCAGCGATGAAGCTGACGATATAGAGCACCGAGGTAACTCCAAAAGCATGCTGGGCCAACGGAGGCAGGGCGACTCGCTCCACCCCAATCGTCATCCCAATCAACAGGGTGATGATCGTAAAGAGTGAGAACTGCCACCAGTTCTCACGGAGCCCGAGCTTATGATGCACCCGTCCCTCTCCTGCTGGAGAATCGTCCCTTGGTTGGCCCGTCTGGGTCACCGCGGCACCTCCTCGAGGGCAGACCACCCCTCCCAGCCGTCGATCACTACGCTCAGCTGAGAATAGCCGACTTGTTCCAAAAGACTTGCACCTAGTGTTGCGCGGTAATCATGGCCACAATGAACCGCTACCTGAATGCCTTTGACGAGTCCAGATTCCTGAGTCAGAATATCGTGGAGCGGAAGACTCACACTCCCGGGGATGTGACCAGCATGCCATTCAGCCGCCTCACGCACGTCTACAACGGGCAAGAGTTCGTCTGCATCAAGGCGTTCCGCCAGCATTGCTGCGCTGAGTGTATCATAACCCACAATCTTGCGCCCTGCCGTCTGCCAGGCGTCAAGCCCACCACCAAGATATCCCACAATCCGGTCGTATCCAATGCGCACAAGTTGGCTCACCGCCTCCTGAATCTCCCCGGCGCCCCGGCTGCCCGCATCGGCTACGAGAACGAGTGGCTTCTCTGGACCGACCAACCAACCGACCCACCCCGAAATATTCCCATCGGCACCGGTAGCGATACTCCCAGGAATATGCGAGGATCTGAAGTCCTGGGCGGTTCGAATGTCAAGCAACAACGCGCCTTGAGCCAGCCAGTGGTCCAGTGATGCGAGATCGAGTTCGGGCGGATGGATAAGGGACAGCCCGAGCAGTGGAGCACCGATTTGGTTCAGGTTCCGCATCCTCGCATAATAGGTCGGGTATGTCCCCGCGGTGAGCGAACGGGTAACGAACTGACGGGAGCTACGAGCTGTTGCAAGTGGATTTGTTACGCGCTCTGCACCAATAGTCGTCATGGTCGCATCGCCGGCGCCCACTGCACAGAACGAACCACCACCGTGGGTAGGGTAGACCACCACCTCATCAGGCAGTTGAAGTATTTTCTCCTTGAGGGAACGCTCCAAGTCGTGGGCAAATCTCCATGAGAGCGCAGGACCAAAGAGATCAGTTCGTGCTGCCGTTCCAACCATGAGTGCTCCGCCGGAGAACAAAGCTTCTGGCTGTCCCATCGCATTGAGCAAGAGATAGGCCACGTGTTCAGGAGTATGACCAGGCGTCGCGAGAACACGGAGTCGCCACGAACCCAAGCCAATTTCATCTCCGTCGCTGAGATGTTCGTAGTGATAACGCAGACCCGCATCAGAGCTCGCCCCGATCTTCGATCCAACGGTAGAGGCAAACTCGCGTGAGCCTGAGACAAAATCGTTGTGGACATGTGTCTCAAGCGACCACGTCAGCTCCAGTTCTGCGCTCGCCACGATATCGAGATACTGACCAATATCGCGAACAGGATCAATGACAACAGCCACTTTCTCCCGGTCAGAAACCAGAAGATAGCTGGTATTTCCTAACTCAGCGCTGCGGACCGGAACGATCGAAACATCCACTTGGACCTCCCTGTTCATATACTCAATTGTATATTTGAGTATCCTACCTGTCAGGAGCCACCATTTCTGCAATCAACGCTAAGGCGCCATAAATAAATAACATGGTCACTCATGTCCTCGGTGAGATGACGTAGTTCCATTCACCATGAAAGTCATCGCGGGCAATCTGGATGGTAGCGAACTCTGCATCGGTGACCTTCCTGCCCGTTTGATATTGACCAGAATCGATTTGGGCGCGGATCTTAAGTCCTTTGCTCGTTGTGGTTGCGGCTATCAAATTGACTATGACCTCGTGGCTCACCAATGGTTGGCCGCGCCAGTTCAAGGTGATGAAAGAGAACATGCGATGCTCGATCTTGTTCCACTTGGAAGTACCTGGTGGAAAGTGGCTCACCCGGATGGTCAGATCTAGCTCATCGGCGAGTTGTTGGAGCTCTAGCTTCCACAGACGTACTCGTGAGCCGTTACTCCCACCCCCGTCGGCCATGATCATGAGCTCCTTTGCACCAGGATAGGTGGCCTGGCCCATAGCGAACCACCAGCGGCGAATCGTCTCAACTGCAAAGCTTGATGTATCGTGATCGGTACCTACACTGACCCAGCCGGTGTTAGATGCGAGATCATAGACACCGTATGGATTGGCTCTTCCTAGTTCGTGGTCCACAAAGTCGTGTACCTCGACAAGCTCTGGCTCTCCTTTTGGTCGCCACTCCTTGCCATTGTTCTTGTAGTGGCCTACCAACTCCTTCTTCTTTGTATCCACTGAGATCACCGGTTGTCCACTCGACAGTGCGGTGTCTGTCTTGTGGTTGATGTATTCGAACTGAGCGTTGCGGTCTGGATGACCCCCACCCTCTAGGGTCTTACGGTTGCCCTGGAGACTGTATCCAAGATCCTTGAGTAAAACCCCAACTGAGACATGAGAGATCTTATGACCTTGCTCTCCTAACTCGCGTGACAGTTGCATCAAACTCTTACAGGTCCAGCGCAGTGGTGACTGGGGATCACCCCTCGTGACAGGCTCCACCAACCGCTCCAGATCCTCTACCACCAGGGGATCGATCTCCACTAGCTTCTTGCGTCCCGCACCTGCTCGCCTCACGCGTCTGGTTGAATCGATGACTACAGGTGGAGCTGAGTTCAGCTCCTTAATGCCAGCCAAGATAGATCCTCGAGCCACCCCAGTAGCCTCAGCGACACGCTTTACTCCACCATGACCGAGCACTTTGGCCTCCGCCGCTGCGAACAGTCGCCTTTGACGTTCATCGCAGAACCCTTCGAGAGCCTTGTAACGAGCGGTGATCAACGCATCTGCATCCATCAGACGAGTCTAGCTCTTCTGTGGTAATAGTGCAAGTAATTATTTTATGATTCCTAAGGTTGGTCCTTGCTGGTGTGTTCATCGTCCAAAGGGATCATGCCGGTTTCGGAGCCGAAGGCGACAGGAAGGCCAGCTCGGCGCCACTCAGGAAAGCCATCCCGCAAACGCTTTGCGAGGATGCCCCTGCTTCGCAGCAATCGAACGACATCAGGCGCAAACACGCAATAGGGACCACGGCAATAGGCGATGATCTCGCCATCACTCGGAAGGTCGCGGAGCTCCTCCGAGAGCTCCCGATAAGGAAGCGAACGCGCGCCTGGAATATGCCCTGCACGATACTCCGCCTCAGGTCGAACGTCGAGGAGAGTGACCGAACCGTGCTGTAATCGATTCAGTAGTTCGGCATGTTCCACAACCTGAGAATCGTCGGATGGCCCGACATAAGCGGTGACGAGACGTGGCATGTCAGCGAGTCGGGCTTCGGCAGTCCTACGTAGAGCCAACCACAGCTCCTCGACCTCGACGCTGGCCAAACGATAATAGACATAGGTCCCCTCTCTTCGGGAGAGAACGAGTCCAGCCTGGGCGAGAGAACGAAGATGATGAGAGGTATTCGCCAGACTCTGCCCGATCTCTGCTGCGAGGGCGTCAACCGAACGTTCACCCTGGGCCAACAGATCAATAAGTTCGACACGCCGTCCCGTCGACATCGCCTTAGCAATCTCTGCCAGTGCATCAAAGAGCGCCGTCTTGGCAGCCCTTGAACCTGGTGTGTTGGTGGAAGCATCGCCCTCGTGCATACCTGTTGGAGTATAACGACTTCGATCATCACTTCCACGAAGGGTCGATCGACCAACGCCGTGCTATCGCATCTCGCCAGATGACTCATAGCCAGGCATTCGGGCGCAGTCATGGACTGGCTCTCTTGGGGCCAGGTTAGCCGACCGTCCAGAGCCCCGTCGTTCGCCCAGCAATATTGACAGATCGACCGCACGATGACTCACGCAAGCTCGGCGCAAGTGGGGTTGTCAACGACAACCTCGTATCCCATCACCACAACTGCACCTCTCTCAACCCGGATCGAGCCTTGCCTATCGGCGAGTTGCCCAGATGCCGTCGGCATTCTACGCGCAGAAGGGCCCGTTGCTGCGTGACTGCGCTCAGCTGCAACCATCAATCGGTTAAGGAGCGAGCAAGCTCATGATTTTCGTTCCGACAGAGACACACTGTGACCGCGAACTAAGGCCGCGTTGTGCCCGATGAGCGTCCCGCTCGACACGTCGCTAAGCTGAAAACTCATGCCAAGCGCCATCATCTTAGGAGGAACTGGAGCCGTTGGCCATGCCGCGAGCCAGTACTTGAGGGCCAATGGCTGGGACGTCACCCTGACCAGTCGCACTCCCCCTTCGTGGAACGCAGAACATCTCATCACTACCACGGCGAATCGGCATGACCCCTACCAGTTGCGAAGAGTTCTATCGGGTGGCGCTGATCTCCTCATCGATTGCCTCTGTTACCAGGCTGCCGATGCAACAATGCTCCTTCCCTATCTCTCTCATATCACGAAGACCATCATGATCTCCTCCAAGGCTGTCTATGTCGATCGGTACGGCCGCCACTCCAACTCCGACGAGCCTCCAGATTTTGCGGGTCCCATCGATGAGACGTGCGCAACACTCAGACCCAACGACCTCGACCCCAACACACAGGAGGGATATGGCGCAAACAAAGTCGCAGCTGAGGAGACGCTGCTCAATTCTGGAGCATCAGTCGCCATTCTACGTCCGTCCAAAATTCACGGTGCGCATGCACGACGCCCAAGGGAATGGGTCTTTGTACGACGTGCCATCGAGCGGCGTCTCACCCTCTTCTACGACCCCAGCCGCGCCGGTATCGACCACCCGAGCGCCGCTAGCAATATCGCAGCCCTGATAGCTGCACTGGCTCATCTTCCAGGAAACCAGATCGTCAATATCGCTGACCCCGATGCACCGTCTGGCATCGAGATCGCTCGGATTGTGGGCGGATTGCTCGGCGTAACCTTTGACGAACAACCAGTGAGTGCACCTGGCCACCGTCTTCACCCGTGGGATACCAACTACCCGATTGTTCTCGACACCAAACGCGCCCATGAACTCGGTTACCAGCCGATCGGCGACTACGCCAGCACCATCAAAGCCGAGATCGACTGGTTGATGGCGAACGCAAATCTGCAGACGAGGCTGCCCTTCGATGACGATCCGTTTTTCGCACCGTTCTTCGCCGACCAAGCCGCAGTTGCGCCTCCCAAACGATAACCATACCTCAGGCTCACCAAGCGACACCGAAGTATCGAGACGGGATACCATCGAGTCCTTGCACCTAGGAGTCGATCAACTCCCGAGACCCGATCCACCGGCGATCTCGGTCGTAGGATCGGGATCAACGCTAGAACAGACGGTCCAAAATCACCCTGTTCAAAATCTCACTGTCCATAATCACACTGACCACCTTCTTATCCCAACCAGAGATGGGCTGTAGCCTGCATGCACTCCAGATGAGTGGACTTGGGTGGCGATATCACCTCGCTCCTCCACTGACTCCATCGCCCTCATCACAGGGCCCGGTGGATCTCCCAGGCACAATCGAGCCTGGCATCGTCGCACATCAGGGACGTCTCACCTATTGACACCTTTGGTTCATGCGCAACACCCTGACATCGAGAGGGTGCTCGGGCCGACCATTGCGAATCAACCAACCAGCACGCGCCCCGGCCAGCCCTCTCCGCGCTCGCCCGTGCGCTGCGGTACTCCTTCACCCGAGCTCCGGTTTGCCAGTAGTTCAGTCAATGCGTGCCCGAGGGAAGTGACGACTGCAACTCGTCGTTAGCTACGCAAGAAGACCGCAACGAAGTCTCGCCAGAATGGGCCAAGATAGTGCACGGGAGGGAAAATCATAGCGGAGAGGAGGTTGGTGCCGACAATCCCATTTGGACCAGGGTCGGTGTAGGTGGCAAAATTCACCCAATCGGGGTTGATATCGAGCTGCATCCCTTCGACCGCTCCCGCGTGCACCAGCACGGCGCCCAACTCCGCTGGCGAAAGACCAGGACCGCCAACCCAGACGAGGTTGTTGTTGGCGGTGATACCAATGCCACTACGCCAGGTGTTGACAAGGTTGCCAAGTGAATAACCCCAGTTGACAAGTGGAGCGATGCTCGCCTGGGGAGTAACCTGGCCATGATCAACCAAGAGGGTCAGGTTCTGGCGGACGGCCTCGACTGATGAGGTCATACCTATCTCGGTTCCCCATGCACCGATTGCCATAGTGCCATTGTCATACTCCACCAAGGATGCGTCTCCGTTTTGCAGCGGTGCACCGTAACGGCCACCCTGATAAAATCCACCGCCACCGTGGGTGAATTGGAATCCCCCTTCGAAGGCCGCCAAAAGGGTCGCGTATCGCGATGGTGCAACGGGAGCCTGGTAGGGCCATGTACCCCCCGGTTGGGTCGTACCCGCATAGATCTGCGCGCTCGCCTGCTGCTGGTTAATCCATGCGATCGCGATCGGAGGGGCATCCAGCTGAGGGGTCAACGTCGTGGAAAAGACGGCACTACCACCAGCCCCCTCGTCACCCTGCGGGTCCCAGGGTAGTACCTGGTTGCCAGACACCATTGGCGTTAGTGGAAGTGGCGCATACCAGAGCTGCTGATAGGATCCCAGTTCAGTTGAGGGTCGCAAATACCCACGGTCGACGAACGCCACCGCAGGGTAGGAGGCCCTTACTGATCTCGCCAGTGTCTGATCGTGCAGGCGAGGCTGTGCCCAGATCGCGAGAGTCGAACACAACGCGACGACGCCGAACCTCATCTGCCAAGCCTGCCACCGGCGCCTCATCGTTCCAAGCTATCAGCACCCCTGCACGAAATCGGCACGTACAAGCCGGCACCCGACATCCGCTCATCTGCTCGATGGCAAACCAGGTGCGTTTACCGACCAACGACAACCTTGTTGTGTTCCCCTTGCCAACCTGGTACTCAACCGTTGTATCGCTGGGGCTTTATCTCTACGACGTTATCTCTACGGCTTTATCTCTACGATATGTAGCGTTTTGTTCAATCCACAGTGATAGCCTGATGGAGATGGAGACCATCTCGACAACTATACCGGCACCTGATAACGCTGACACCATCTTTGATGCCGTCATCGAGGTCGCCTACTCCTACACCGATCCGGTCGCGGTCGACCGTGGGGAACTCAGAATAGAGGGTCGTAGCCTCAAGACCGGACTCTCCTCCGCCCAACTCCCGTACCGTATCACGGTCCTACCGGTCGGTGAAGATGCCGCCGAGATCTACCTGGAGATTGACATTGAAGATCGCTCAGATCGCCAGGTACAGGCCAAAGACCTTCTCCTCGGTGTCTTCCGCGATCAGACACCGCGAGAGTATGACAAGCGTCGAGCGGGCGTAGCAACGACACCTACTCCAAGCGTATCAGACCCGTCTCCAACCTTGTTCGACCGCATTGGCCCACTCGACCTCGCGGAGTTCTTCAAATACGCAACCATACCGATCGGCATCCTCGGCGTCCTCGTCATCATCGTCAGCATCAGTCTGTTCGCCACGGCAAGCGCGATCCTCCGTCCCTCGCCCTGGGTCGTCATACTGACGCTAGGCGGCGAGATCTTCGCGACGGCGGTTGTCGCAGGGATCTTGCTCTTCTTTGGCTACGTCTTAGAGCTCCTCACCCACACCCGTGACATCCTCGCAAAGAGCAACGATCCCAGCCCACGTGGTTAATCATTTTTTCGAAACTCAACGACCCCGATGAGTGCCATCGCCACCCCCATCACAGCCACAATCGCCAGCGAGAGCCCAACCGGTACCAACCATCCATCCCAGGTGACACCTGGACTCAGGAAGTGGCGTGCCGCTTGGCTCATACTGAGCGAGTTAAAAACGACACTGCGCATCGGGCCTACGATATAGGTCAGCGGATCGATCCTGGTCAACACCGTCAGCCATGTCGGTAGACCGCCGAGCGGATAGAGCGCACCGGAGAGGAAGAACAGCGGCATCACTAACATCTGCGTCACCGCCATAAAGGCTTGGAACTGCTGGATCCGTGCCGCCATCATCACGCCAAAGGCGGTGAGGGTAAAGGAGAGCAGCAGTAGCTCTCCAATCAGTGCCAGTAGGAGCGTCGGACGATAGGGCACCCCTGCGAATCCCGCGAGGATCAAAATGATGAGTCCCTGGAGCGTCGCTACCGTGGTCCCGCCAAGGCACTTGCCGAATACGATCGCACCACGGCTCACCGGTGCGACCAGCATTTCCCGGAGGAAGCCAAACTCTCGATCCCACACGATAGAGCCAGCCGAGAAGAGGGCGGTAAAGAGGGCAGACATCGCCAAAACCCCTGGATAGAGAAAAGTGCGAAGATTGACTCCAGGAGGCATCCCGTGCTTGGCAAGGGCAGAGAGTCCCGTACCCAGTACAAAAAGGAAGAGGATCGGCTGGATCAACGAGGTCACCATCCGGAGTTTGTCCCTCCAGAAGCGAATCAACTCGCGGCGCCATACGATACTGACTGCTCGAAGATCTTGACTGAGTCCACCCGCTGGGACTGCGACACGAATCGCCGCAGCCTCGCGGGCTGTCACCGTTGAAGTTTGCATCGCTACCTCCCTCGAAAACGCTGTCGAAACGCCCGCATCGAATCGCTGCTTGTCGCCTCTGTATCCCTGATGGTCCGACCGGTATAGGACATGAAGACATCGTCAAGAGAGGGACGCGCGACGCTGACCGAACGAATCCCGACGCCGAGCTCACTAAAGAGTCGAGGAACGAACTCCTCACCAGCGGCGACCGCAAAGGTAACCAATCCATCATGCATCCCTGCAGCAACTCCAAATTGCGATGCGAGTGCGGCGATTGCAGCCACATCATCGGTCGTTGCAATCTGCACTCGGTCCTTGCCAACACTGGCCTTCAGGTTCTCGGGCGTATCGATCGCCTGGATTTGGCCGTGGTCGATGATCGCAATCCGATCACAGTTCTCTGCTTCATCCATATAGTGCGTCGTCAAGAAGATGGTGATGTCCTCTCGCTGCTTGAGCTCCATGATGTACTCCCAGATCGAAGAACGCGTCTGGGGATCCAGGCCGACGGTCGGTTCATCAAGAAAGAGGACCTTGGGCGCGTGTAGCAGACCGCGAGCGATCTCGAGGCGACGCTGCATGCCTCCTGAGTACGTGCTCACGAGGCTCCCACGACGCTCCCAGAGTCCAACCATCTCGAGCACCTGTTGCAGGCGTGACTCGACAAACTGCTTGGGCACTGCATAGAGCTCCGCATGAAAGCGCAGGTTCTGCTCAGCGGTCAAATAGGTATCAAGCGTCGTATCCTGAAAGACCAGTCCGATGTTGCGTCGGACCAATTCCCTCGCTCGCACCACATCGTGTCCTGCCACCTGCGCGGTACCCTCAGTCGGTTGAGCAAGCGTACAGAGAATCTTGATGGTAGTCGACTTGCCGGCGCCATTGGGGCCGAGGAATCCAAAGATCTCTCCCCCGGCCACCTCGAAATCAATACCACGCACCGCTTCCAATGACCCATAGCGCTTGACCAGACCTTGCACCGCTACGGCCGTTGGCCGCCCTGTCTGGTTCAGCGGTGGCCGTATGCTAGGACCAAGCTCCGCCGACATCATCGCCATCCTCCTTCTCTCGCATACCCTCACCTCCGACTATCTCCGACTAGGAGTAGAGACCATCGTGGCCACACCTTCTGGTCAACGTTGACTGGTGAGAAGTGACGAAGTTTCACCGCTCCCACCACCTCGAACTCCGATCGCTTGTACTATGCAACTATACTACGGATATCCGACGGTGTGCACGTTCTACCCGTGTGCGTAGCTCTTGACGCACGCGAAGTGACCCAGGCCGCGTTCGCATCCCGCTCGGCAAGCAGTTCCGGCAGATACGTGGTTCGACCTCGACCGTGTCGCAGATCAATGATCGGAGATGGGGGTCTTCTTCTGGTCGTCCATGCGGCCCCGGGCCTCCTGACCCCTCTCGGGGTTCGGAGCATGCCCTATTGGGCCCCGACGATGATGCTTCGAGCCATACTGGCGTCCTCCTGGGAGAGCGCCAGGCGGGCAAGCGCCCGTGCCCTGGTCATCGAGAGGCCATCCAACACCGCTCGCACCCCAGCCAGCGCCACCGGCGTCATCGAAAGGCTCGAGACACCAAGACCGACCAAGACGATGGCGAGTAACGGATCACTCGCCGCCTCACCACACACCGAGATACCGACCTGCGCCCGCGTCCCTGCACGCGCCACCGACTCGACGAGACCAAGCGCAACCGGATTCCAGGGATCGAGGAGCGCGCCGAGTGCGGGTCCATTGCGATCGGCCCCCATCAGATATTGGAGCAAGTCATTGGTCCCGATAGAGGCGAAATCCACCAACGGCGCGACCCGGGCAAAACCCAAAGCGAGCGCCGGGACTTCGATCATGACCCCCACAGAGCCCAAGCCGGCGGAGCGCGCCATCCCGACAAAGGAGCGTACCTCACTCAGCGCGCTCACCATAGGCGCCATCACCCGCATCTCGACGCCGGGCACCATCGCCTCTGCCCGTGCTAGAGCCTCCATTTGTCGTTCGAGCACTCCCGGAACCTGGGTGACGAGACGGAAACCACGCACCCCAAGCGCGGGGTTGTCCTCCTGGGGAAGGGTGATAAATGGTAAAGGTTTATCAGAACCTACATCAAGCGTGCGGAAGATGACGGGCCTCGTCGAGTGAACAAATGGATCCAGAATGGATCGATAGACATCGATCTGCTGGTCAACGCTTGGCTCCTGCGCCTGCCCCTCAAACAAAAACTCGGTACGTACCAAACCGATGCCGTCCGCCCCCTGTTTGCGAGCCTCAAGTGCGTCTCCTGGTGAACCAACATTAGCGAGAAGGTGCACCGCACCTGTCGCCAGCACCGAACGGTGACTTCGTCGCCGATCACGCCGAGGCGCTAACGAGTCGGTTACGCGCCCAAGATGCCCGGAGGTCCCACTGGTCATCGAGACCTGGCCAGTGAGGGGGTTGAGGAGGGCCATAGAACCCTGGGGGAGTTCGGATGCTCCTCGGCAACCGACGACGGCCACAATACCGAGAGAGCGAAGGATGAGCGCTGCGTGCCCCGTGGGCCCTCCGGTTGCCACGATCACACCTCGTAGCGCCGTTGGGTCGAGTTTCGCCGCCTCAGCTGCACTCAGTTGCTCAAGGACCAAGATGCTATCGGCATCGATTGGCGAGGAGCGATTACCACTAGCTTCCCCAAAGAGCTGATCGCCAACCCGAGTACCGATCTCGGTGATATCGTCAGCCCGTTCGCCGATGTATCCACCTACGGCGCGTAGTTCAGCGGCAACCGCCTCGAAGGCAGTCTGCAATGCTCGCCGATCAATGGAGATTGGGGCCACGTCGCTAGCCGAATCAGCCTGCTCTGCTGGCAACAACGGCACCAACAAGCGATCGACGAGTGTCGGATCTTGGGCCATCATGGCCTGGGCCTCCAGGATCTCACCGACTTGGGGAGGTGCGTCCTCGGCCAAACTTTCGAGCTCCCCTGCCGCCTTGGTCAGTTCCGCCTCAAGGTAATGGCGAAGCTCCTCGCTACTGGTAAATTCGTAGCCCTGCTCACCGGCCCTACGGCCACGAACTTCATCTTGGGTACTTCCCCTCACCTCATGAGCATCGGGTAGCGCGGCTGACCCCCAGCGGTGCCGCACCCGTCCTACCACGGTATGGCTTCCGATCCCAAAGCCCTCCCACACACGCTCGTCGGGGCGAGCCGCGCGACCGCCCTGGGCCTCGGCCGGCGCTGTGCCCTCAGGATCCAACCTTGCGAACCTCCCAGGCGTGCTCCGCCGCCGCGATACCCTCGTCAAGGGAACCGCCCATCGATAGGGTCATCGCACACGCGATGGCACCTTCGACCATCGGACAGTCAATCATGTGCACCCGCTCCTCGAGCCGCTCCAGCTCAATCGCAGCGCTTGTCGCCAGGAAGGAGGAGCCAACGTCGCCGATCATGCCAATCGCATCAACACCGTCTAGCTCCGAGAGTCCCGCCAAGACCATCGCTGCGTTTACCCCGAGCCCCTCGGACTCGGGTGCCTCCTCACCTCCAACAGCAACCATCGCCAGTTCATCGCCGGCCAATGCCCGGACCAAGTCGACCACGCCGAGGGCAAGGCGCTTGGAGTGAGAGACGATGATCAGCCCGGTGGACATCGTCATTGTGGCCCCATGACCCGAGCGAGTGCCTCAAACCAGAGGGCGGCTGAAACGGAACCTGGGTCGATGTGACCGACGCTGCGCTCGCCAAGATAGGCCGCACGGCCACGTTTGGCCACTACGTCCAAGGTAGCATCCGACCACGCTCTAGCCTGGTGCGCCAGCGCCACCACCAAAGAGCTCACCGGTTCTCCATCGGATCCCTTGGCCTGGAGTTCAGCGAGGGCGGGAAGAAATACGTCCATCATGGTTTTGTCCCCCACGACCGCCTTCCCTCGTTGTGCGAGTGCCTCAACAAAGGCACCAATGGCACCTACAAAATCGGCCCAGCTAACCTCAGGGGCATCAGGCAACGCCGCAGCAAACTTCAACATCCCCGACCCCCAAAGCGCCCCTGATGCCCCTCCGACCGTGCTCATGAGTGTCATGCCAATGGCCTTCGCATCAGCGCGGAGACTACCCTCGGGGGCAGCGTTGAGTACCTCGACAGCCTTGGCTAACCCACGATCCATATTGGAGCCATGGTCAGCATCACCGATAGCCGCATCGAGCTCATTGAGCAGCGCTCTGTTGGCATGGATCAGTTCACCAAAGCGCTGCCAGAGCTCACGAAAGTCCTCCTGCTGCATAGAGGGCATACTAGTGCTTCACGACTCTCAGTGCTGGGGTATCACAGGCCGCTCCCAACCTTCTCGCCCGTGTATCGTCGAGACGCAGCAGCGTCAGCGAGGCTCCCGCCATCTCCAATGAGGTCATGAACTCCCCCATTAGGACCCTCTCGAGGGAGAGTTGGGATCCTTCTGCGAGCTTCGCGAGATGCCCAGCCATGATGGCCAGCTCGATACCGGGAGTGGCCCCCATGGAGTTGACCAGAGCAGCGACGCGCTCACCGGCGTCCAGCCCGAGCTCCTCCACAAGGCGACTATAGAGAAAGGCGGTGAGCTCCCCGGCACCCATCATTGGCATGCGCTCGATACCTGGCTCGCCATGGATCCCGACACCCATCTCGATCTCGTTTTCTCCAAGTTCAAAAGTCGGTTTGCCGTTCGCTGGGACCGTACACGAGGTCAGCGCAAAACCCATCGAGGCGACGTTGGCGACCACCTCTTCACCTATGGCCTTCACTGTTGCCAGGTCCGCACCCTCCTCAGCAGCTGCACCAGCAATCTTGTGAACCAAAACCGTCCCCGCGATCCCGCGACGCCCGGTGGTGTAGAGGGAATCCTGCACCGCTACATCGTCGTTGACCAACACGACCTCTGTCGCAATAGCGTCCGCATCGGCGAGCTCGCGAGCGATATCGAAGTTCATCACATCACCGGTGTAGTTCTTCACCACGAGGAGGACACCAGCGCCATGGTCAGCGGCCTTGATACCTGCATAGACCTGGTCAGGAGTGGGGGAAGTAAAGACCTCCCCCGCCACTGCCGCGTCAAGCATGCCATAGCCGACGTAACCACCGTGGGCGGGCTCATGACCCGAACCACCTCCTGAGACGAGGCCGACCTTGCCCGTCACCTTTGGGACCTTACGGGCAAGCACCGAGGTGTCTGGCACCCGCACGAGGTACTCAGGGTAGGCCACCACCATCCCATCGAGTGCCTGGTCAACAATCGTCTCAACCGCATCAATGATCTTTTTCATCTCGCGCCCTTCACTGCTCGATCCAACTCTTGGACCGCTCGACTGCACGGACCCAGCCGGCGACGAGCTCATCGCGACGCGAGGCGACCATCGACGGGTAGAACAGCGCATCGCGTTGCCATACCTGGGTCAAGGGCTCAAAGCCATCCCATACACCGACCGCGAGCCCCGCCAAAAAGGCCGCACCCATCGCCGTCGTCTCGGTCACCTTTGGTCGCTCGACACGCACACCGAGAATGTCGGCCTGGAACTGGGCAAGGAAGCTATTGTTGATCGCTCCCCCATCCACTCGCAGGACATCGACCGCCTGCTTGCTGTCGCTTCGCATCGCCTCTAGGACATCACGCGACTGGTAGGCGATCGACTCCAGCGCGGCTCTTGCGATATGCGCGCGATTCGACCCCCTTGTCAGTCCAACGATTGTTCCGCGTGCATAACTATCCCACCATGGAGCCCCAAGACCCACGAAGGCTGGCACGAGGTACACCCCACCGGTGTCGGGTACGGAGAGCGCGAGCGCCTCTGTCTCCTCGGCGGTCTTGATCAACCCCAGTTCATCACGAAGCCATTGGACAACAGCTCCCGTGATAAAGATCGAGCCCTCAAGTGCGTAGGTCACCTTGTGGTCAATACCCCAAGCCAGCGTCGTGACCAGTCCATTCTCCGAGGAGACGGGGACCTCGCCCGTGTTCATCAGGAGGAAGGAACCGGTTCCGTAGGTGTTCTTCGCGGTCCCTGGCGTGTAGCATCCCTGCCCAAACAATGCGGCTTGCTGATCACCAGCGATCCCCGCAATCGGGATCTTGCGTCCCAACCAACTCTCATCGACCTCGCCGACGACCCCGGAGGAGTCCACAACGGTCGGGCACATGGAGCGTGGGATCCCCAACAGCCCCAACAACTCATCATCCCAATCGAGCTCACCGATGTTGTAAATCATGGTCCGCGAGGCATTGGAGTAGTCGGTGACATGGAGCTTTTGATGAGTGAGCTTGTTGATCAGCCAGGAGTCGATAGTTCCAAAGACGAGATCGCCCTTCTCGGCGAGTTCGCGAGCACCAGGAACGTTGTCGAGAATCCACGCCACCTTCGTCCCCGAGAAGTAGGCATCGATGACCAACCCTGTCTTGGCTCGCACCATGTCGGTGTGGCCCGCCTCCCGTAGTCGATCACACATTCCGGCTGTACGTCGACACTGCCAGACGATAGCGTTATAGACCGCCTGCCCGGTCTGACGGTTCCAGACCACGGTCGTCTCGCGTTGGTTGGTGATACCAAGGGCTGCGATGTCGGCGACGTTGACCCCCGATGACTTGATGCAACTCTGAATAGCCTGCCACTCCGATTGCCAGATCTCCTCTGGGTCGTGCTCAACCCAGCCGGGTTGCGGATAAATCTGGCGAAACTCCTGTTGCCCAACGGCCACCGGCAAACCATCATCGTTAAACAAAATTGCCCTTGATGATGTCGTGCCCTGATCGAGAGCGAGTAGGTACTTAGTCACTGGTTACCATCCCTTCTTCTATCTCATTACTTTCTGTAGTAGCTGCCACCTCAGCGGGATGCTTCGCCCGATAATCGAGGGTCAATTCAATGAACGCCTTATAGATACCAACCGCAATCGCCGCTCCAACGAGTGGGCCGAGAATGGGTATCCACCAATAGCCCCCCTGTCCCGGGCCCGGGAATGCGTTCTTACCCCATCCAAATAGCCAGGTCATCAAGCGTGGACCAAAGTCACGCGCCGGGTTGATCGCATAACCTGCATCAGTTCCGAAAGAGAGACCGATTGCCAGCACCGCCAATCCAACAATAAAAGGCCCGAGATTCGAGATCGGCGCCATGTTCTTCGCATCGTTAATCGCGAGAATAAAGAGCAGAAGAAAAGCGGTCCCAATGACCTGATCGACCAACGGCCCCACCCAGCTGCCATGGAAGTAGGAGGCCGGGAAGGTAGCAAAGATCGAGAAGGTGGTCAACCCGCCACTTGAACCGCGTGAGACCACATGATGGACCAAGTTGTACTGGTCGATCGCCTTGTAGTAGTCCGCATAGACAATCAGCGCACCACTAAAAGCCCCAAGGACCTGGGCTATCCAATACGGTACCACCTTCTTCCAGGGAAGATTCCCCTTGATAGCCTGCGCAAACGTCACTGCTGGGTTGAGATGCGCACCTGAAATCCCGCCCGCGACATACACACCCATAACGACCGCGATTGCCCAGCCCCAGCCGATCAGCATCCAACCACCAGCGCCCTGAAAAATCACGACAGTTCGCCCTGACATGGTCAGACCGACGACCGCCACCGCCACCGATCCCGTACCAAAGGCGAGCAGCACCAGGGTACCTAAGTACTCTGAGAGCAGTTCGCCCCACGCCGTTGCGCGCCAACCAGTCTTACCATAGCGCACTTTCGTAGCCATATACCTTACCCCTTCACGTTGAACCAAGGATGATCGAAAACAGCAAAAAACCCAAGCCCGGATAACGGACTTGGGTTCTCAGTTTCTCTCACCCACTCTCGATGGTACACCATTTGCGGCGACCATGCACACGAACCCAAAATTAATAAAACTTTCGTTCGACGATATGAGGGCTGGTAATGCATCCACCAAACACCACCCTTAACCTCAACGTCACCGTCGCAAGGAAGCTAATCGCTTGTAACAGCTCCAACAACGACCAACGACATGCAGCAACACCCCTTCTCCTCTGAGGAGCTCAGTATGCCATTTCCCGCAAGATTTCATCAAGACATTTCTAGTTTTAGAAGCGCTCTAATTATGTACCATGGTGAGGAGTAGGATCGATCAATGGTTCGAGAAGGTCGCTAAGACTCGCAACAACCGACTCCCCTTCCGGGTTCACATCAAGGACGATCACTTCACCGTTGTCGATACCGAGTCCGAGAATCTCGAGGATACTGCACACATCAGCGACCCGGTCACCTTTCCTTAGCGTCCCTTGCGCGCCGGCAGCATGCATCGCCTTCACCAATCGTGCGGCGGGCCGAGCATGAAGACCTGATGGATCGATCACGCGATACGTTCTTGCTGTCATTGTTCTTCCTTCCACGAAGAAATCCCGTCCACTACGTCTGCCCATCCACTCCATTAGCCGGTCCACTCATGAGCCATGGCCCCGGTCTAACTCAGCTCCTGGACTTGGCTCAACAACAGCCCAGAGCTTGTCGATACACCAAGGGCGCCAGCCTTCAGTGCAGCCCGTACCTGATCGAGATGGGTGATCAGGCCACCTGCGATGAGAGGGACATCGATACTATCGGCCACCTGGGTAATCTGTTCTGGCAACACGCCAGGCAGTACCTCGACCGCATCCGGTTTGGTTCTGGCGACGTTGCGTAGTCCCGATTCAACAGAGGAGCTATCGAGGAGAAAGATACGCTCAATCGTCAACAGTCCCACCTTCTTCGCCGCGTTCACCGTCGACGGATGGGTGGTGATGATGCCGGCTGGATGACCGAAGCTTGCGAGAAGACGTATGCCTTCACTGTCGTTGGTGATCCCGTGCAGCATGTCTACATGGATAAAGACCGCAAAGCCACGGTCACCGAGTAACTTCGAGGCGCCCAACACCTCACCGGCACTCCCACCAAGCAAGAAGACCCAGCTCGGTGCCGTATCGGCTAACATCGCCAAAACGTCTGCTGGTTCTCGCGCCGCGAAGATTACCTTGGGAATCTCGTCCGCTTGTATCGCCCCACTGCCCGGCATCACTGCTTCACCGCCTGGCGCTGGAGCTGAGCATGGAGCCAACGAGCAGGATGGAGAGTCTCGGACCCTGTGAGCTCCTGGAGATGGATCGCGCAGGTGCCACTATCGGTGAGGATGACACCCGGTGCACCCATTACCTCTCTCGCATGTCCGCCCAGAGCTCGTGCCACCTTCGTGTGCTCAGCTTTGAAGGCATACGAACCAGCGGCGCCACAACAGCTGATCGCGAGGATCTCTGGCTCGTGGTCGCTGGCACGCTCCATCAGAGCAAAGAGCGACCCCTCGCCACGGGCAACCTTTGACCGACAGGTTGCGTGCGTGTAGATCACTTCGTCGATAGATCCTCGCCGCAACTGCTCAAAAAAGCCAGGACTCGCCTTGTCGAGCACAAAATCCACAAAGGGAACGATCGGCGTGGAGAGATGCAATCCAAAATACCGTGGCCACTCCACGCGCAGCGTGTCGTCACAGGTAGCATTTAAGGTCACGACAGCTTCCAATCCCACAGACACCCTCCGGATTGCACGATGCGTCCGACGAGCGCTGCGCTCGGCCTCTCCGAGCAGACCCGATGCATAGGCAGCTGCGCCACAGCAATGGCTCGCAGCAGGCAGAGCCACCGTCGCATAGCCGAGCTCTCCAAGGACGGCACTGGCGGCGGCGAAGGTCTCTGAGTCGAATCCTCGGGTAAAACAATCCACGAAGATCCCAACCTGGGGCAGGGGCGAAGCCTGTTGTCGACGGACACGATACCGATGGCGATTGGTGCGCTGGATGGGCGAGGGGACCGGCCACTGCGTCGATGCACTGATGCCAAGCGGTATGCCGAGTTGCTTTGGGACCTTTACGAGGGAAGGAGCCATCGCCAACCACTGGGGATGGGTCAAGAGATAGTCACGCAGCGCAAGCCGCCGCGATTCGGATGCGACGTGTTTGTGCTCTGCGATGAGATGGGCGATCGGCACATCCACGGGACAAGCGTTTTCGCAGAGCTGGCAGAAGGTGCAGTCGCTCACGTGCTCCATGGCCTTGACCTCTCCGGCCTGATGGCGTCGATACCAGTCAGGACCAAGTGCCTTTGGACCAGGGAACTGTGTATCGACCCGATAGACAGGACAGGCGGTGACGCAGAGGGAGCATTTGATGCAGGCATCCTCGTATTCGAATCGCTTCACTGATCAATCTCCTCACTGAGCGCAAGTGCCGCGCGCACCGTCGCAAGCAGCATCGCTCCTCCGTTATGGTCCCGATTAGGATTCCATACACCGATTGCTCTCCCAACGGCAAGCACTCGCCCGCCTCCGAGGCAGTCAACATCCTGGTGGCCAAGCTCATTCAGCGCCTCGAGTCGGTCCATCCTACCTATTTCCCTATTAACCAGCTCGTCGACGATCGCGCCATCGACGGTCACACGCATGCCACCACCCAGCACCCCACCATGGGCTAGCAAGAGAAGGTCCGCCGCAAAACATCTCCCATCGGCCATGACAGCGCGCGGTGTGGGCAGAATCTCTTGCACTCTACCACTCAGGAACCGGACTCCTTGACGTCGCAACTGACGCTCCCAGCGATCCTTGATCCTGATACCGCCAACGCTCGGCGATAGCAGCGGGAACTCGCCCACGCTACGGCCACATACATCCGACAGCCGCGCTAACAGGCTGGTCGTGCGCTCCAACCCGACGATCTGGGGCAGCACTACTGGAATGTCTGCCGGTGCACTCTTCAGTACGGCCTGCAAACTCCTCAACAGCCAATCGGCACCCGCATCACTATCGAGGTACACGGCAAATCGAATAGCCCCCCAACTCGCATCCCAACTCGGGGGTCGAGACAGACGTACGTCAAAGGCATCCTTGCCGCTCTTTCGCCGGTAGGTAGCTACTTGTGCTCCGACGATCGAGTCTGCGAGACCATCAACCCCCACAAAGACCAGCGACTCTGGCTCTGTTGACGCGTATTGCCAATCTGGCGTTGCAAAGGTTGGACGAAGGTTGCCGGTCGCCGTGACGGTATGCGCAATCGCTTCGCGTTGGGGCAATCGAAGCGTGACTCCAAAGGATCGATAAAGTGCCACGAGTTCATCAAAGGACTGCAACCACTCCGTCAACGAACGCTGAATCGGAAAACTCCGAAACGAATCGGCATCTCTGCCAAAGCTAAAATCGCCCGGCCACATCGCAAGAGAACCGTCCGCCTCGGCAAGAACGCTCACCTGATACCCCCGCTGAACAAGATAACTGGCGCTCAGCAGTCCAGCCGGACCCCGACCTACGACGAGAGCGGTCTTGGGGGTCATAGCTCCTCCCCGAGACATTGGGCCGCAATCGACTGCTCCAGCGCTATCAACCGTGCGTTTGCTCCCCAACCAACTGCGTCAAGACCGTGCTCGCGCTCGCGGCGCAGCGTGTTGAGCTCTTTGGCAAAGTTCTCCTCCGATCCTCTTCCCAAGACCCGATGCGCACAGAACGTGCCCTGGCAAGGCCCCATAGCGAACCAAGTACCAAAGCGTCGTTGCATGGCTGAGCGTGCTGTCTGTGCAATATCTGCCTCGTAGACTTGTTCACATTCGCACAGTAGCGCACCGCGATCACCGACGGCGACCGTTGCGGGCGGTGGGGCCTTGGTGTCGATCGCTATCTCGCGACTCCGGCTTGGGGAGTCGATATTGAGGGTCGTAGCGAGCTGGTTGCCAAGCGCCTCCCCCATCAAGCGAAAAGTGGTCCACTTGCCACCCAGTACAGAGAAGGCTCCAAGCAGGCCATCTCGTTCACTATGATCGAGCACCGCAAAATCCCGTGATACCGTCCGCGAGTCTCCGGCGATACCCGAGGGTTCATACAGCGGCCGTACACCGTTAAAACCACGCAATACTCTCCAGGAACCAAGATCTGGAATAAGCTCAGATCCAAGCTCCATCAGCCTGACGGCCTCACTTCGCAGTGGTTGGGGAGCCTCCGGCGACGGCTGGGCAACATCCGTAGTGCCGAGAATCACCACTTCCTGGTGGGGGACGAAGATGTCACCATCGCTAGGAGATTTCAGCCGATTGACAACCTTATCGAGTCGCCGGTTCGCAAAAATCAACATCAATCCATACGATGGCTGAACTCTGATATCGAGTCCCCAATCACGCGCCACAAAACCTGCCCACGGACCGGCGGTATTGACGACCGCATCGCAATCGATGACCCGAGTGCCTCCTGACCGCTCCTCCACCGCAACACCATTGACGCGATCACCCTGAAGACGTAACCCGGTCGCCTTCGTGTGCTCGAAGAGCTTCGACCCGCGCGCCTGGATCGCTTGCACCAACATCGCGAGCATCTTGAATCCCTCGAGCACACCATCAGGCACCCAGTACGACCGCTCAATCTGTTCGGTCAACATCCCCATCTCCGCCCGAAGGTCACCAACTGACACTGGATGCACCGGTACGCCTAACTTCTCAGCTTGACCCAACCAATTACTCTCAAAGACATCGTCGTCACCGTACTTTTTGACAAAGTAACCTCCGGTCGTAACCACGGCCTCGCTGGCGATGTCACGCAACAACATGTTCTCCTGGTAACACTCCTTGGCTGCCGATGGGTCCGTGACCAGATAACGGCCGCCGCTATGGAGAAGGCCATGGAACCGCCCGGAGGTCCCAGCACCAATCTCCTGCGCCTCCAGGACAATCACCTCAATCCCACGCAGGGTGAGATCCCATGCAACGCCGAGCCCCGTGGCCCCCGCTCCGATGACGATTACCCTCATATCCGTTCCCTCCAACCTCCGCGATGCCTAGCAACACCGTGCCCTAAATCCACAGTGCCCAAATCCACAGTGCCCAAAAAACGACAAGCCCGACAGCAGATGCTGTCGGGCTCTCATTCATCAAACGCCACGTCTAGCAGTCAACAACGACTGCCTGCCATCCTAGACCTGGCACACCGAACTGTCAAGACTCTGTATCAAGCGACCACAAACCTAGCGTGACTTGCGACCGATGCTATTGTCGGATGCTTCCCTCGAAACGTCGCTCCCATGCCTCATGTCGCTTCTTTGCGTCGCGAAGAAATGGTGACAGGGCGATCGCCTTTAACAACGCATCGTTGACCACCTTGGCAGCTCCCGACATGGGTCGGACGATGTCCAGGAACAGCACTGCTCGCAGTTCGGTTGTATCGTTCCAGGCGCTGTGTTGATAGCCATCATCAAAAAGTAAACTCTTCCCCTCTTCCCAGTGACGAGTCTCACCGCCAACTTCGATACCACAGAGCTCCGCCGGTTCTGGGATTCTCAGCCCGAGATGGTAGCGCAACACACCTCGATACGGCCCACGATGAGGGGGGAGGTGCTTGCCCGGACTCAGTATCGAGTAGAAGGCGGTCGTGAGACCCGGAACCTGTTCGAGGAGAGCTGCCGTCTTTGGGCAACGCTCCCAGTTCGCCTGCGACCGATAACCGTACCCCATGAAGAAGACGGTCTTCCATTGATCATCATCAGAGATCGAGGCGACATCACGAGAGATCTCTTGAAAGTTCGGCAGGTCATCTCTGCGGTCTAACATCATATCGAGCTCTTCGCGTATATCTTTCCACCCATCCTCCAGGGTCTTCGTCCAGGGAAAAATCTCTGGATCCATGAAGGGGGTCGTGGGGACGATAGAGGATTGCAGCAACCATCCCTCAAGTCCAAAGATGGCAGCCTCGCCACCATTGAGCGCTGCCTCGCGAAGATCCTCACGCACCCCGCGTAGATCCTTCATCGCCGATCGAAGATTGTCGCGCGCCTCATCCAGGGCCACTTGCCAGGTCTTAGTCATGCTCTGCTCCTCTCCTCTTATATTGCTCTTTTACTCTTTTGCTCTTTTGCTCCATTGCGCTATTGCGCTGCCATTGCGTGCTTGTTGTCAAGATGACCGTACCTCCAGTTTAGTGAACCAAGGTTCCCCGATGAACCTTCGCCAACGACTACTCGCTTTGCGAAGAGCGTTCACAGCGGGCGACGATTTACACCACTCCTGAGCCGTGCCAACTCTGCGAGCATACGACCACACACCTCTGCTCACTTACAAGTCGTCACTACCTGCTCGCATCTGGAACGACGCACGACCTGACGCCCCAATGATAAACATCACCAGGGGTCATCGATGTTGCTTCGACTATGCAACGTCCAGGCTGCTACGAAACGATGCAGAAGGAGAAGAGGCAAAGGACCGACACGGAAGGATCAGCACCTAGTGATCCCGTTGTCCTAGAACGCATTAATCCAGGTGGCAGTGTCCGTACGCAACACTCACTGCCAGGTGTCGGCCAAGATCAGTCGCGCCCGATCTCTCATCTGACGACGTGAACGTACACCCCACGCTGCGACGAGCAAGTAGCCTACGCCAAAGAGGATCAGGATGCTATCTGGCTTCATCAGGTACTCGCCAGCGAGGAGCACAAGAACGGTCCCATAAATCGCTGTCGGGTCCCACTGACTTACCGTCGCTTGGGCGACCTCCCGGACGACCCCGGCGAGCTCTGGATCGTCGGGGAGGGTGCCCGCTCGAAGATGAGCATAAGCCACCCGTTGGCGCTCCCGATCTGGCAACGCAGATCGGAGGATCATCAGACCGGTCGGCTGCCGCCGCTTGCGCCACACCACAAAGCTCACCACCAGGCCTGCGATCGCCGCGAGAACCAACACAAGTCCCACAACTTTACCTATTTCGCCCATCGTTACCTCCGCACCGCGTTTGAGGGCATTCTAGTCCAGCCTGGCCTCAGCGCTAAAACCTTGATCCAACTCGATCTCAGACCAATGACGGCCCGGCCAGATACTGTTCAGTCAGTGCTTTCAACTCTGCATCTACTGCATCCGAGAGATGATACTCCAATGCCGCCATAGAATCAGTCAGTTGCTCGACCTTTGAGGCACCAATGATCGGTGACGTGATCCCCTTTTGGCGCATAACCCAGGCAACAGAGAGTGTGACGAGGCTGACGTCTTCGCGTGCCGCTATGGCCTGGAGCTTTTCTACCGTGGCGAACATCTCCTCGTGCCAGTATCGCTCTCGGTAAAGTTCGCTCGCTGGCGTCGAGTTAAAGCGTGTCCCCTCCGTCGGCGCATCGATAGACCGGTGCTTCCCTGAGAGGAGTCCACCGGCGATCGGATTGTAGGGAATGACGCCGATCCCGTCCTCGACCGCCAGCTCCACAAGGTCGCGCTCGATGATACGATACAGCAAGTTGTACCGGGGTTGGACCGAAGAGAATCTCGCAAGGCCCCTGCCCTCGGCCACTGCATTTGCTTTCGCCAGCCGAAATGCAGGGAAGTTCGAACAACCTACATAGCGAACTTTGCCGAGACGCACCAGGTCATCTAGGGCTCCGAGTGACTCTTCGATTGGCGTCTCTGGGTCGTAGCGGTGCAACTGATAGAGATCGAGGTAATCAGTGCCGAGTCGCTTTAACGATGCATCCACCGCATCAAAGATATGCTTGCGCGAGTTGCCCTGATGGAAAGGCTCCTTCGCCATTGCTCCAAAACACTTTGTCGCCAGGATCACCTTATCGCGCTTCCCTTTGAGCCAACGTCCGACGATCTCTTCTGTGGTTCCCGCCAAACGCACTCCGCCACCGAGCGGGTAGACATCCGCAGTATCAATGAAATAGATACCACCTTCGAAGGCTCGATCCAAAATCTTGATGGCCTCCTCCTCGTCACTTTGCAGGCCAAACGTCATCGTCCCAAGGCATAGCCTGGAGACCTTCAACCCTGTCGCACCTAGTCGAATCGTTTCGTCACTCACCACAATCTCCTCTTCGTTTGCACACACAACCTCACTAAAACCCTACTGGCGACAAGCGTCTCCTGCGTATCCCCATCATCAGCGGCGCGAGCAACCCCGCAATGCCACCATCGGGGACCGCCATCCCCCCTCGGAACCTCAAGGAGCTGGTCTCGATATCAAGGCTTGAATACCATGAGGTAGATCAATACCAGCATCAGCACAAAGGCAACATCGTTATAGAGACGGCTCCGGGTATCCCAAAGCAGATCTCGCAACTGTTGCGATACCTCTACCGGGCCCAGTTCAGTCGCTAGCAATCTTGCTCGCTTTGGTATCGCGCCCCCCAAACCCCCCAAGACAACGACGCCGACATAGGTCACGATGGCGGCGACCACCCACCCAGACCCAAAGCCATAGTGACCGACCCAAACGAGGAGCAAGCCAAATGCACCAGCCACCAGCGCACCGATCGCGACCAACAACACGCCGATACGTGCGAGAGAGAGAATGCTTGCGACCCCCGATGCCATTGTGGCGTGGCGCGCTCTTACCAACACAAGGCCCGCGAGCACGACCCCAGCAAAGAAGGTCATCGCGCCGAGGATATGTACTAGTAGGAGTGTATGATACAGCAGGGTATGTCGACTACTCGTGAACACTTCGCGGCTCCTTCTTCGACTACACGGTACCTTGGAGATCTCCCAAAACGTTCATCATCCGCTGGAGCCATTGGATGCTTGTTAGTTCTGCGCTCAGAGCGCTTCGACCGCATTTGTCGCGCTTCTTGAGATCGGCTCTGGTTCAGAATAAGGACACCGTGTACTCGATGTCTAAGTCCGGCTCATCAGGACAGAATCAGAGTCGGTCTCACTCTCGCTCAAGCAACTGTTGCCCCAACTCACAACCTTCCAAGCACTGGAGCCACTAGCGCACACTCAGGAACTTCGGCCACAGCAGCACTGACGGGGGTTTTGGAAGGTGGTGACCGAGAGCCCTTGGCGAGTGTCAATTGCCAATAGGAAAGGGCGCTCGTGCAACCCTTGCACGATCCGTTACGTCAGTCCTTGTCGAGTCGGACAGCACCCCTACGACCGAACGAGGCGTCAGCGTTCAGGCAGCCTGAACCTGTTCTCCGCGGTCGGTTGTGCTGGTCCTATCGGCTGCTTCGCTATCGTCAATGGCTAAATGATACCGACGGCTATTGGGGAAGAAGCACACGGCGAGCAACCCTAGAGTCACTAGAGACACGACAAACGCGGCTGCGGTCGGCAGGAAGGCTCCCAGTCCAGCCGTGAGGGCTACCACATATGCTCCATAACACCCGACGGCTGCTAGGATCGTCAAGCTTTGCTCACCGATTTTTTGCAACCCACTTTCCTCCTTGCTAGTTACCATTTGTATCCTCATGCTCTCCCTTCCGGTGTGCGATGCCTTGCGTTACCAGGGAAGCTGGATGAGCCATCCTGGTGACACGAACGGACCCGTCTTGTGGCATGACGGTTCACCCACCCCCGGATCAGGCGACTCACGACATAGGTCACGAGCACGACTCCGATCAGAGCCAGTGCGCTCAGATCAGATCCTTTAGAGCGCGATTCCAAAGCAGGCACGAAATCGGTAACGATCAATCCATAAGTGGAGCCAGCAACGACAAGGGTTGCCACGACCATGGAGATCCGGTTAAGATTCCGCAGCTTGTGTACGGCCGAAGCGCCGAACAGAACAACGGGCTCACCCCGATCGACCAGAGCGAGGTATCGCTTCGTGCGAGGCAGCTGTGACCACCCGAGGAGTGCATCGCGAGACCGATCGAGCTCTGGAAAAAGGTTCCGCAGGACAACCACTGCAAGTAGGGTACCGCCAAAAGCGCACCATATGATTGCTATGATGCCCAGGACAGGGGAGTGTAGGTGCTTGTGGGCCACGATCGTATAGAGCTCAACCCCACCAAACAACACGCCGCTTGGAACCAGAAAAGCCAATCCGACCAGACTTTTGCAACTGCCTGGCTCGAGTGCATCCGCTACGTCCTCCCTGTGGGAGTCATTCCTATCGCTCATCTAACCCTCCACAGCTTGCACGAGCTTGGTGAGGCTGCTCTCAAAGGTCACCCGTGCAGTCGACGGCGCCGTGACGGTAACTGGTACGTTGTACGCACTAAAGTTCAACGTGTCGATGGTGTAGAACTGGTAACCGCTGACCGTGAAGGGGACGGTTACCACCTCCCGTAGCAGTTGGCCGTGCCGGTTAATCCATAGCGCAACCGGGGCATCCTTCCCCAGAAGCTGCATCTCCGAACGCAGGGTGGACGGAATCTCACCAGCGTCGGCCTTCAAAATTGCTCCTATCTTCACCCGGGCCTGATAACGCGTCACCACCTGACCGTCGATATTGGCCGACTGCGAGGTCGTCACCACTCCACTCTGAGCAAAGCGCCGAAGCAAGGTAACCGGGCCTGCATGGATCGGGTTTTGCACGCCAAGCGTTGCCGGAGGACCCGAAGAACTCACTCGATATCCAAAATATGTCGCCGTTCTCAGTGCTGTTGGGCTCGGTGCCACGCGTCGTACATAGAGCACGCGATGGGCGAGGATAAGTTCCACCGCTGTCTTCCCCTGTGGCGTCGCCGACGTCGTCAACGCACGTTCAGCCACTCCCGATGGACCATTCTCGACTCCGGTTACTACCCCGGTCGTGGTAATCGTCTCCGGAGTCGACCCAGCTTCAATCTGTTCGGTAGTCTGAAAATGTAGGGATCGCACAGCGAGAAGACGATGGTAAGCAAGCTCTATCACCCCAACACCGCCGAGAGCAGTACCTCCTTGTTGCTGGGTGTGGCTCAACGCAAACCCGGCCACCCCTCCGACTACCAGGAGTAACGCCACAACACTGGTAAGCACCTTGTTTCGATACAACCCCCTAGTGCGGCGCTGCTGCTGTCCTGCTAATGGATCCATGCCATCCTTGCTGGAGCTGGCAAGATTTGCTGAGCTGATAGGCGCCATAGAAGCCAGCGTGTTTCCCTCGGAACCCATCTGAGTCTTGGACGAACCAAGCGCCACGACTCGATCCCTCAGGCCCCTGGAGGCCACACTTCGATCCGCATGAAAACCGCGCAACAGGTCTAATTCGTCCATCCATCCTCCTTCAACGTCGAAGTGCGCCCATCCTCTATCGTCCCCGACGGACCCCCATCTCGCATCAGTTCCTCGCGTAACCGTGCGCGGACCCGCGAGAGGCGTGAACGAACCGTACCCGCTGGCAACGCCAAAGCCTGGGCGATCTCGCCGGGACTCAGCTCCTCCCAGGCATACAGCAACAGCACCAGCCGATCTTCATCATTGAGCCCTAAAAGCGCGCGGGCGATCGTGGCATCAAGCTCAAGGTAACCATCGCTTGGGTCTTCTGGACGGGTGTCCGTCATGGCCATGCCTCCCAGCCTCGCCTCGCGTGCCAGACGGGCCTGCTCGTCCCTCCAATGATGCCGCAAGACGTTGGCCGCGATACCGAAGACCCACGGTCGGAGAGCACCGCGTTCAGAGCTATAGCTTGGCAAACGCGAGAACACCACGGCGAAGGTTTCAACGGTGAGGTCATCGCACACATCTGGACCAACGCGACGTCGATAAAACCGATAGATCGGATCTAATAGCGAACGGACCACGATTTCATACCTGAGATCTTCCCCAGTCACTCCGTCATCGCTCTCGATCCCCTTCGCATGCCGCAACCCCATACTAGATACTTTCCCGACGACACCTCATCTGTTGCACGAGATGGGAACAAACCCTCAGGCACTCCACACCTCCCAAATTTTCCCAAGGTCGTCATCGAGGGCTAGGCCTGGGAAAAACTTACCGACACGTAGTGCCAAGAGAAGGTAGCGTCCTTGACGTGCTGGTGAGAGGCCCATCAATCTTGGCAGAGGCGTCACCTACCCACAACAAAAGCATGCCAAGGAAAAGATGTCGGAGAGACATGAGGTCAAAATGCACAAAGACCAACGAATGACGCATCGTTCCAGTGGGCCGCTCGAGTGAACTCCTGTATCTCGCGCCTCGATGCCGTTGGCGCCGACCAGCTGTCCGAACAGCTACCTGATGTAGCGGTGCTTATCATAGCTATTTGCACCCACAGGCACGGTCTGATGTACGCAGCGACCACGCGCGATGCCGTGATGACCACGCATCCACCAGGTCTTCGGGCCTGCTACCAGCATCCGTTTCTTTGATAGAGTCGATTCACAATCTGGGAACTTTACGTCTGGCGCCACCTTGGCCAAATGCTTTGCCAAAGCCACCGATTGGTTTCACCGGGACAGGTAATGGCCGATCCAAGGAAGCCAACACCACCGGTACCCCGTCGCTAAGACCTCCAAGAATAGACGTATAGTCGGCGCCTACGATACCGACTCTCACGGTATCGGAAACTATGCCTTTCGGGTTATCCACGAGCACCGTTGGGTGTCCACCCTTGTAGAAGATCGCCGATGTAGGCACGGCTAATACATCAGCGCTGTGCGCAATATCAATGGTCACAAGTGCCTGCGCTCCGTCAAATACTGGCAGTGTCAAATGATTGACTGAAACGGCAACGGAGACAGTGGTAGCCCCTGTCGCTTGATTCGTGGTCGGAGTGGTTCCAATGGATGTGACTTGACCACTTGTTGCATGGCGACTTCCTAGAGGAAGGATGCTCGCCTGGTCACCGTCATGAAGTTGATGTGCGGTAGCGATGGCAATGGGAACAACTGCCTCTGACCTACTCGGTTGAATTACGGTGATCGCGGTAGAGGTAGATTGGGCACGGACCACCTGACCAACAGCGAGTGACAGTGTGGCTACCGTACCCGCTATGGGCGATACGAATGTACTCGATTGGACCTGCAAGGCGGACGAGAGGGCACTCTGATCGGCTGTCACGATAGCTTGATCAGCTGCGATGATAGCACTTGAGGTGCTGGTTGCCTCTGGGCTAGGAGCGCTAGCATCCGATGTCTTGGCGCTTAACTGAGAGGACAACCTACTCAGTTCCGTGTTGAGGGATCCACAAGCAGCCGAATGAGTCGTTGGACATAGCTCCAAAAGCGTCTTACGGATGGCGCTAACATCGGATTGCAGGGCGCTCAAACTGCTAGTGGAACTCTTTAGTGTCGGGACTGAGGTGGGCTGCTCGGCCTGGGCTAGTGCAGCTTCGGCCTGGGCTAGTGCGGACGCATCGGTGATCCTTGCCCGAGATGCCTGTGCAGATGGCGAGACCGTGGCTAACGTCTCGCCAGCTGTCACTCTCTGACCGACCCGAACTGCAATCGAAGCGATGGTTCCGCTCATCGGGGGAGGAACCACGGCCTGAGCGGTTGGCGCTAGCGCACCAACCGCACTAATCGTTGCAGTAACCGCCTCTGGTTTCGCGTAGGCGAGTTGGTAGGCCGGTGGTGCAGGGCGGGAGATGAAAACAACCGTCGCTCCGCCAACCACTACGACGACGGCCACGACCTTCAGAAGGCGGCGGAAGTTATTACGCACCGGTATTCCCTGACAACAAAGACGTCCCACCCCCGACCATCCTGCAGGATCCGTTAGTCGGCAAAGAGATACCGATGCGACGCGCAGTTACCACCCCAATGGAGCTAGTAGACCCCTCGACAACCACGCATCGGCCGACGAAGAGATCGCTGCTCGTGGCGCTCTGGTGAGCGATGACAGAAGTCGTTGCTCTGAGTGGGAGGGTGAGAGTCTGGGAAGTGGAACCTGAGGTTACCGACAAGGTGATAGATGTCGATGATACTCGGGTAATTCTTCCCCGTAGAAGGTGGCGTCTCTTAGCGCCTTTACGCGCATGTGTTCCATGGTGTTTTGTTGTGCCTGCACTCGCCGGTAAACCAGCACAACTGGTAGCGTTCGTCTCGACCATTATCGAGCGAACCACCGGGACACGAGAACCACGCGGAGTGTGTTCGATAGCTACTACGCACGATCCGACCGTAAGTGAAGCTGGCGAAATCGTGGTAGTCTGCGTGAATTTGGTCGCAGAAGTCCATCCAACCGTCGTTTCACCGGTAGCAGTTCCTTGAACCTGCATGTTCGAGGCTGATGGTGACACAGCAGCAATGGTCCCGCTTGCAGCAATCCTTGGTGGATGCTTTGTAGGAGTAGAAGAGGTCTTGGAGGATGCAGTGGAGCTTGTGCTCGAAGTCGCGGACCCACAGGCTGCGAGCATCGCACCACCTGCTAGCACACTGGCCATCACACGAATACGTCGATTCAAACTGTTTTCCCTTCTCGTTATTCAGACCGCAGCGCGTCAATCGGAGAGAGCTGTGCAGCGCGAGCTGCTGGATAGACACCGAACAGGAGACTGATGATCAACGCCACCGCAACGGCAGCGACCGTAACAATCGGAGGGATAATGACCGGATTCGAGATGACCGACGGCAGTACTAACTGCCCAAGTAAACCCAGTGCAGCTCCAACAAGACCTCCGGACACTCCGAGGACCGAAGCCTCAACCAAGAACTGACGACGAATATCGCTAGGCTTTGCTCCTAGTGCCTTGCGAAGGCCTATCTCTCTCGTTCGTTCGGTCACAGAGACCAGCATGATATTCATGACGCCGATCCCGCCAACCAGCAGTGACACCGTCGCTATCCCAGCGAGAAGTGCCGTCAATGTGGCCGATATCGAGGTTGCTGCGCTAAAGAGGGATTGTTCTGCGGTGATGGTAAAGTCAGCGTTTGCTGGGTTGGTAACTCCATGGAGCATCATGAGTTCGTGGTCCGCCTCCTGATAGGCAGCCGACAGCGTCGATGAACTGGTGGCCTGCAAGAGAATCGACTGGACCGAATCGTTGGCAGCGGTCCCAAACAAAGAACCTTGCGCGGTAGAGATCGGCACAATAGCTAGGTCATCTTGGTTCGATGTCGCCGATGTTCCAGAACCAACAGGTGCCAACACGCCGATCACGGTCATCGGCAGCGGACCAACATCAACTACTCTACCAATCGGGTTAGCTGAGCTGAAGAGTTCTTGGGCGGTTAGCGCTCCAAGCACCACAACGTCGGCGTTTGACGCTTCGTCCTGTGCGTTGATAAATCTGCCGATCTCGACCGATCGAGACCGAATGGTCAGCCACGACGGAGTGGTTCCATCCACTGTTGTTGGCCAGTCAATCGCCCCATTCGTTAATGTCTCGTGTTGGCTTACGAGTGGAGCAACCGCAACAACCGCCGGGGCCACGACACGAGACGACAGGGCAGCAGCATCTGCCATCGTTAGCGTGGATGCACTTCCGAGGCCTCGGCGCACACCGGGAGCAGCAGAGGTACTTCCGGGGGCAACGGTAAGAAGGTTACTTCCGAGTGAGGCAATCTTGGAGCTGACCTTGGCCTGTGCACCCTCGCCAAGGCCAACCGTCATCATCACCGCAGCTATGCCGATCACGATACCGAGCACGGTCAAGAGGGAGCGCAGACGGTTCCACTGGATCGCCTCGAGTGCGCTTCGTACGAGTTGGCCCCAGGTCATGAGACTTCCTGCAATTGACCATCGCGAATATGAAGCGCACGAGAAGCTCTGGCGGCAACGCTAGCATCGTGGGTGATAACAACCAACGTGCGCCCAAGCTGGTTGAGTTCCTCGAAAATTCCGAGGATCTCCTCAGCGCTATGGGAGTCAAGATTCCCTGTCGGCTCATCAGCTAGAATAATGCTAGGATCCCCAACGAGCGCGCGGGCGATGGCGACACGCTGCTGTTGTCCGCCTGAGAGCTCCATTGGGCGATGATTCAGATGGTTTCCGAGCCCTACACGTTCAAGAAGCGCCGCTGCACGCTCTCGTCGCTCCTTCCTTGGTACTCCGGCATAGAGGAGCGGGAGCTCGACATTGCGCAGAGCGGTCATGGTCCGCAACAGGTTGAATTGTTGAAAAACAAAGCCTATGCGACGATTACGTATCTCAGCGAGCTGGGCTTGGCTGAGATCGCGGACTAGTTCTCCTGCAATACTCAGGTCGCCTGAGGTGGGAACGTCAAGGCATCCAATGAGATGCATGAGGGTCGACTTCCCAGAACCCGACGGTCCAGTTATCGCGATATACTCCTTGGCAACTACCGTAAAACTGACACCACGGAGAGCCTCGACAAAGAGATGTCCAAGTTGGTATCGTTTTCCTATATTCTCAAGGACTAACAGATCCCGACCAGCATTTTGATCAGATTCCACCAATGCCACCTCCGCCCTTACCGCCGCGCTTGCCACCTCCGGCTCTGCCGCCAGGCACCCCTAGCGACTTCGCAAATGAGGGGATTCTCTCGAGGATTCGGGCACCTACAGAGAGACCGTGCAACACAATAACGTTGGCGCCAATAACCGACCCCAACGTGACAGAGGTAGGCACCTTGGTTGTACCTGTCTCAACAATGACATAAGGATGCGATGTGAGCGAGTGTACAGCTAAAACGGGAATCTCAATCACGTTCGCCTGCACCCGGGTAGTTAAAGAGAGATTCGCAGGGAGACCCGTATAGAGTCCCGACGGCGAACCGGTTATCGCGACAGTTACCGGGAAGGACGCGACTCCACCAGATACATTCGCGACGAGGCCGACAGACAAAACGGTCCCATATACGCTTGTAGTCGAACCCTGCGGAGTAATGATCGCCTGCTCGCCAATGGTGACGCCAGCAATGCTTGCGTCACTGACTGCCGCCTCGACTACCCATGAATTCGAACTTATGATGGTAATCCCCGGGGCAGCACCTGCAGCATTTACAGTACCTGATACCTGTAGGCCAGGAGTAAGGGTAACTGCCACTACCGTTCCCGCTACCGGAGCTCTTAACGTAGCGTCCCCCAGGTTTGCCTGGGCAATAGAGAGAGCAAGGTTTGCTGCACTGACAGCAGCGTTATCAGCGTTGACGGTGATCGCGATCGCCCCTCCAGCCTCATCGGTACTCAACTTGGCCTGGGCACTTGCTAATTGTGCCTGAGCCTGAGCTACGGCAGCGGCGAGCGGCGCAGTCTCCAGGGTCGCCAGTTCCTGGCCAACGCTCACCGATTGTCCAATCGCTACACTTACCGTATTGACGGTGCCGGAAGTCGCAAAGGTAGCTGTGCGCTCAGTTGCCGGTTCAATAGTTCCTGATGCAGGTATTGCCTGGGACGCCGTACCATCGGTAACGGTTATCACCCGCTCAGTTCGTGCTAACCGGCCCCGCGACGCTGGCGAGGATGCAGCACGGACAACATATCCGACCCCAAATACCGCCAAAAGGACGACTCCACGTAGCGCTAGACCAGCAAACCTTCCTCTATTCACAACACACAAACAACATGACTTTGACCGGAAACACTCTCACACGAAGCAACAGTAGGGCCATAAACCTCAATGAAAGTAAAGCCCTTGTTAGCGAATCGTTAGGAGCTGCCAATCACCCAACAAAAAACCCACGACCTCACGACGACTCCCCTGAATTTTCCCAACGAACCCACAACAGCAGGTCGAGCCCGGAGGGTCCAAGCCTTGGCAGGGGACAAAACAGAACAACCCCCCTCGCAAGGAGGGGGGTTGTTGAAACGAGCG
>NZ_DAHXOI010000013.1 GCF_027364955.1 Ferrimicrobium sp. | reverse complement strand
GGCTTTAAATCTATTCCAGGCCGCTCTGTACTTGATCCCATTCTTAGCGGCGTATTCCGAAAGTTTCATACTATCAGCATAGTACGGTTCGCCACAAAAGTTCCACAAATCGCCACATAATTATACTACTAGTTCAAACACCTTCTATCTCATCACGTATGTCTGATCGTGATACTCCAACCAACCCTGCTTGTCAAAGGCTACAAAGACTGCGCCATTCGACGTCCTGGCGAAGATTGCTAAGGTGTGGATCGGGTAGGTGAAGCCCTCCGGTACTTCTGGTCGATCTGCTATGCGTCCAGATTGATGATGATCACCGGGCAATCAACGCGTCGTTCGATTTGTGCAATGGTCGGACCAAGGTGGCGGTGTAATGTACGTCGCCTGCGGTGTAGGCCAACCATGATGGAGTCGATCGGGTACTCGCCACAGGTGTCAGCGATACCGATTCCAACGAACCCTCGTTCGACATCGCGTAGAAGTCCATGGGCGGGTATGTGGAGGGCGTCAAACCACGAAAGTGCATTGGCGATGATAGCATTCGCCTCCTCGATGGTATCGCGGAAATACTTGACTCTGTTGGCGAGTTCCCATTCACGGCAGTGGAGCACGACCACCTGTACTGCCATGCGGTTTGCTAACCTCGCGGTTGCCCAGAACAGTTTTGTTGAGTCAGTGGCTGCTGATCCCACTGGAATGAGGAGACGTAATGGCTTGTCTTCGGCGATAGATGTATCGCAGTATGCTTCTCCTAGTTGACATGGTGGTGTGGGAGCCTCGACTGTAGGCGGTTTGAAGCGAGATGTCGTTGGTCGCGCGCCAGCCATCACATACCAGGCTGATCATGAGCGACTATGCGGTGCTCAGAGGTTGTTCTGATTTCTCCGCTGGCGTCAGCGACCCGATCTTTGTCATGATTGATGATCACGATTTTGGTCACGATTGGAGAGTATCGGCATGCTGAGCGAGCTGATGGTGTTCTTTAAAATACATTGACGAGCGGAATAGCATCTTTGATACTCTGTTGATACTGGCCGGGTTGACAACGGCCCGGGCAGAACCACTAGTTTTGCCTACATGTTCACCCGGTGATAGGGCTCCTGCCTTCGTGGAAGGGTCTGGGTTGGTGGTGTTTCCTAGTGGTCTTGGCGGGGCCCAAGGCAATGGTTTGGTCGGAAATGCCCTGGAGAGGATATTCTGGGTTGCCATCATGGGTCCACAGAAACGAGACACAAGAAGATCGACGGACCTATGGGATGTGAGCAGTTATCTTCTCGCCGTGGTGGCTGTTAGCCGACTACTCCGTAGGGGTCGGCCACTCGCAGCGCAGACTGTTGGGGTCGCGGCGGTGGTGGGTTGCCTTGGGACGCGGCACCCAAGAGGTCTTTGGATCGGCCTTGCCTACGGGTTTGGTCGAGTAGCGCCACCGACACGCCTCCCACTCGCTCTTGCTGCCGGTGTCTTTGCGCTGCATGGATCCAGGACGCGTGGTTGGCGAGGTGATGTTGGTTGGTCGTTGATGGCGGCCGTTAGCGCTGGCGTAGCAGTGCGAGTTTGTGAGAAGTTTACGATGGGTCGGCGCAGTCCTTCTCGCGTATGCCAGCGGCCAAGAGTTGTTATCGTAGCCAATGTTGATTCCGGGTCGACCCGGCTCTTTCGACGGGCCCGCCGCATGCTCGATGCGAAGCGTGATGGTGGAACTGAGGTCGTCCTCGTAAAGGCTGGGGATCTTTGCGCTGCTATCGATGCCGCTACAAAGTTGGTAGGGCCAGCAGGCAGGGTTATCGCTGCCGGAGGTGATGGCACTATAGGGGCCGCTATCGCGAAGATCGCAGTTACGGACACGGAGCTCGGCATCCTTCCTACTGGCACTGGGAATGACATAGCTCGGTCGTTGGCGATTCCGCTATATCCAGAAGAGGCAGCGTTGGCTGCCAGTGGCGCGGCCTCCCGTGAGGTCGACATGCTCAGCACGAATCTGGGTGTGGCTGTACATGCTCTCAGTGTTGGTTTGGTAGCTGACTTCGCACAGAGGGTTCAAAATATTCATGGGTGGCGACGTCCATTGCTCTATCCGGTGGTTGCATTAGCCACGTGGCACGGGCGTCGATCGGTCGATCTGGAGGTGCTGGTCAACGGTCATGCGACAACCGAGAGATATCTCAACGTGGCAGTGGTCAATGCGCCCCGTATCGGGGGAAGGGTTGGGATCACTCTACCTAGCGGCGCTCCTGATGATGGTGTCGCTCAGCTAGTCATGATCTCGCGTGCGGCGTGGCGGATCGCGATTGGGGAGATTGGCAGTCTGTTTCGACAACGTGCACGTCGAGTGCCAAGACGTGCGATGATAGAAGAAGTGACGGAGCTACAGTTGCGTGCGACCCATCCGTTTATCGTTGCTCTTGATGGCGAACCCCGAGGTCCAGTCAGCCAACTAATGGTGGAACTGATTCCAAAGGCTTGCCGAGTGGCAGCGCCGACACCTCGGAAGCAGTAATCGGAGACCGGTGTTCGGCCAATGTGGTACGTTCGGTGATGGTTTGCTGGCTGCCTGATGGTGATGGTTCCAGCATGCGAACGCCACGATAGATCTGAGGAAGCGATCCCGGCTATTGAGTGATTCGTTGAGAACAGGCAACTCAACGGGGGTTGTAGCTCAGTGGTCGGTCCAAGCGTCAGGTGATTGATGGTCGTCGGGTACCATGCTTGTGGATGAATCAGCCAGGGAAGCGAGAAGAGATGCCGAAGGTGCCAAGTGCCCGCGAGTTTCAAGCGGCTACTGTCTTGTTGCCGGTGATGAATGAAACTGAGGCCTTAGAGCGGACGGTTGCCATTATCGAGGCCGAGGCTGGTGCCGACGTGTGCGAGTATCTCGTGCTCACTTCTCCTCGGACGAGCGAAGGCAGTTTAGCGGTGGTTGCTGGGCTGCAGTCGCAGTATGGAAGCCGTCTGCGGGTGCATCGGCAGTCCTTGCCTTTTCTCGGAGGGGCGATTCGTGAAGGTTTCATGATCGCAGAGGGTAGCCACGTCATCATGATGGCAAGCGATCTCGAGACCGATCCTCATGACGTCGTGACGATGATCGAGCGAGCCAAATCCTTGCCTCAAGCCGTCATCACGGCATCTCGCTGGGCGAATGGAGGCTCGTTTTCTGGCTACTCACCTATCAAGCTTGGGCTGAATAAGTTGTTCCAGGCCAGCTTCGCTGTGCTATATCAGACTTCGCTTACGGACATGACCTATGGCTATCGCCTTTTTCCTACCGCACTTGTGCGTGCGATTCGCTGGGAGGAGTTGCGGCACCCTTTCCTTTTGGAGACCATCGTCAAACCGCTACGGCTGGGTGTTCCTATCTATGAAATCCCTTCTCGATGGAGCGCTCGAACCGAGGGAGAGTCGTCAAACACCTTTTTGCGAACTTTTGTATACTTTCGGATCGGAATACGGACGAGATTGCAACCAGTTGCTGGCCTGTTGACTACGACACCCTAGCTACACTGCACCAAGTCATGATGAAGACCATAGTTACCACGACGATCAACCCGCCGACAGAGGCGATTCGCCGCTACGATGCCATGGAAGATTGGAATCTCATCGTCATTGGGGATCGAAAGACACCCACGGACTATCAGCTCAAGCGGGGACGGTACGTCTCGCCAGCGGATCAAGAACGCTATGATCACGAGCTTTCGGATGCTATCGGATGGAACTGCATTCAGCGCCGTAATTTCGGTATTCTGTTGGCGTATGAGATGGGCGCCGAGGTGATCGCGTTGATCGACGACGATAATATCCCACAAGCCAACTGGGGCAGCCAGGTATTGGTGGGATCCGAGGTCGAGGTGCGGTGGCATGCGACCAGCCTCGATGCTTTCGATCCCGTGGGGGCGACAAATTACCGGGCGCTCTGGCATCGTGGATATCCATTGGAGCTCTTGTCACAACGCCACTATGAGGAACCCGTGGTGCGACGAGTCAAGGTTGATGTCGATGCTGGATTCTGGAATGGTGATCCAGATATTGATGCGATTTGTCGCTTAGAGCATGCTCCAGAATGCGAGTTTGACCCCTCCTTCTTTCCCATCGCGAGTTCAGTGATGGCTCCTTTTAACTCTCAGAATACGATGCTGGCTCGGGAGGTGGTTCCGTGCTACTTTCTCTATCCGCACATCGGGAGGATGGATGATATCTGGGCTGCCTACTATGTTCAGGCGCATGGATTCCAGGCAGTCTTTAGCGAACCCTCGGTCTACCAGGATCGGAATGAACATGACCTCATCCGGGATTTGAAGGCGGAGATCATCGGCTACACCAACAATCTCTCGTTGATTCGGGATCTGAAGAGAGACCCCGAGTCCATCGTCGCGTATCTTCCGGGACCTGCCGTTCGTGCATGGGACCTTTACCGTAGGCACTTTCGCTAGTGCGCCGGGTGCTTATCACCGGTGGTGCCGGTTTCGTTGGACGGCATTTCACTCGCCACTTTCTCGATGCTGGGGATGAAGTCCATGTCGTTGATCCGATCGAGCCAGCGACCGGTGGTATCGATCCCTCAGACCGTTGGCCACTTTTTGATCCCCGCGAGTATGATCATTTCCATTTTTATCGGCAAGACTGTCGTGATTACTTTCGGGACAATCCCCTCGAATCATTCGAGCTCGTACTGCACTTGGCGGCCATGGTGGGTGGGCGGTTGATGATCGAGGCCAACCCATTAGCCATTGCTGATGATCTTTCGATCGATGCGCAATACTGGCAATGGGCTGCTGAGGCGCGACCAGCCAAGACCATCTGTTTCTCCTCGAGTGCTGCCTATCCCATCAAACTCCAACGAGAGAGCGGTTATGTACTGCTTTCAGAGGAGATGATTGACTTTGGCGATGATATTGGCATGCCAGACATGTCCTATGGTTGGGCCAAGTTGACCTGCGAGTATCTGGCCCGACTCGCGTATGAGCGTCATGGGCTCGCATCCGTGTGCTACCGTCCCTTCTCCGGGTACGGCGCCGACCAGGATGATAGCTATCCGTTCCCTTCCATCTGTAAACGCGCCTTGGCTGGATCACCTGGTGAACCTTTGGTTGTGTGGGGCAGTGGACGCCAGATGCGCGACTTTATTCACATCGATGATTGTGTTCGTGGTGTGATCGCCACCATGGATGCGATCGGTGATGGGGGAGCTGTCAACCTGTCAACCGGGCGTTTGACCAGTTTTCTTGAGTTTGCTCGTTTAGCTGTCCAAAGTTGTGGGTATGAAACCAATGTTGTCGGCCGTGATGATCGTCCCGTCGGTGTCTTTGCACGCGGTGGAGCGATCGACCTCCAGGACCAGCTCGGCTTTCGGGCAACCATCGGTTTTGAAACTGGTATCGCTGAAGCTATCGCCTACTATCGCGAAGTAGCTGGGGAGCGATAGATCCGCAGATCGGGTGCTTGTAGTTGGGGTATCAGATCGAATTCGGTGTTCATCCTTTTGCAACCTCTAGTGTCAGCGATTCGCACGGTGCGTGTCTTGTATCGGCCTCAAATCCCAGATAGGCTCGTTGAGGGATAGAGGAGTAGCGTTGAGTTTACAAGAGTCAGAGGATCCATCGTGGGATGCACCGGGTTGCTTTCAGGTGGCGGCAGATGTTTACCGTATTCCGCTGCCACTACCCCATGATGGTCTGCGGGCGGTTAATGTCTATGCGATCGTGGACGGAGATCGATTAGTAGTGATCGACTCTGGCCAACAGCTTGTGGTGGCGCGATCCGCTCTTGAACTAGCACTCAGAAGTCTGAACGCATCCCTCGGCGATATCAGCACGTTCCTCGTCACCCACATCCACCGTGATCATTACACGCAGGCAGTCGCTGTTCGGCGTGAGTTTGGGAATCGGATCTATCTTGGCGCCGGAGAGCGCGAGTCGATGAACCATGCCTCCCATCCCACCGGCAATCCCCTGCACGATCAGCTGGTGGAACTGGAACGCTGTGGGGCGAACGCGTTGGTGGCAAACATCAAGCCTTCGTCTGACACCGAAGATATTGCTGGCTCACTCTATGAAGAGCCCGATGTTTGGCTCCAGGAGGAGACGATCGAGCTTGTGAATCGGCAGTTGCGGGTCATCGCAACCCCTGGACATACGCGAGGACATGTCATCTTTTACGACGACAGCAGTCGATTGTTGTTCGCTGGAGATCATGTGCTTCCACACATCACCCCATCGATCGGGTTTGAACCACTGGTGTATCCGGATCCACTCGGTAACTATCTACGTTCGCTGCGACGCGTACGACATCTCCCCGAGGCCCATCTGCTTCCAGCCCACGGGATGCCTGCACCTGGGTTCTACCGTAGGGTCGATGAGTTGCTTGCTCATCACGATGATCGGCTGGGAGCTACCGAGGCTGCGGTGATCGAGGGGGCATCAAGTCCTTACGAAGTAGCGAGCGTTCTCCGTTGGACGCGACGGCGACGCCACTTGGTAGAACTTGACCCGTTCAATCAGATGTTAGCGGTGATGGAGACCAAATATCATCTCGAACTCCTCGCGATCCAGGGTCGGCTACGGCAGTCTCTTGTCGCGGGTACCTATCAATTCAAGGTCACGGGCCAAGAACCTCAGCATTCGTAACTTCCGTTTCACCAGAGATGAGCGTCCCCTCAAGGTGATTAGATAGTAAAGGCGAGGTTGGTGACGATCTGGTTTGCAATCGCCTGATCCCCCTCGATCATGATGGAGTCGTCGGTCTGATGCGGGTCGACTCTCCCACAAGCAAGTGCCATAAAGAGGGTGGAGTCTATCTGTAACCGACAGGAGGGTGTCTCGATTGAGGGCACAAGCCGTGCTCGTTCTCCCACCTCGATGTTCCAGGTTCTTGGCGCTCCGCCGGTGAGGGATACGACCACGGTACTCCCTTTGGGAAGGCGGGCCTGCTTGCCGATGATATAACCGATGGCGCGCTCCACCTCGTCGATACTCGCCTCCACGACTGCTCCAGATTCATGACCAGGTAGATCAAGAGAACGACGTAGATCCTGCTCATGGACCCAGCAGTCGAAGATGCGAATCTGAAGAAACCGCCGGAACGGTGCTTGTCCAATGGGTGTCCAACCCGTGGCATCGAGTTCTGCGTCGGTGAGGGTCGACAGCACATGGATGCGTTGGGCAATGGTGTTGTGGTAGCTGGCCAGGAGTTCGTTGACCGATAGTTGACGTAATGTGACTAGCCAACGGTCATTGAGCTCGGCGATTTCGTTGGCGTAGTGGCGATCTGTGGGAAGCGGCCCGTCGAAGGGCGATGCACCACTCAAGAAGAGCTCCGTGCCTACGATGTGAGCAAGAATGTCGAAGTTTGTCCAGTGTGGAAGGATCGATGGTTGCAACCATTGATCCTCGGTGATCTGAGCGATGAACAGACTGATGGCGTCCCACTCTGCCATGAGCGTTGTGACGACGGGATCCACGAGCTATTCGCCTGAATTCGTTGCTGGCGCAGCTGGCCGGCCTGCGCTGGTTGTGTCGATGTCGTCGCCGAAGGTCACCTCTTTACCTCGATTGATACTTTTCCAGTCACGCCCTTGGAGGTAGGGCTCCAGTGCACTGGTGATGGCATTGAGCTGCGTTGGCCCCTTGGGCTGTTGGAGTTCGAAGAAGTTTGCATGTCGTGATGCAGTAAGGACCATCGTCCATAGCTCAAGCGCCTGTTCTCCAGACGGTGGATCAATGAGGACCGGGCCAAAGAGGGTCTGGTCGTTGTCAAAGATCAGCGTCGGTACCCCAAAACCTCCCGCGGCCAGTACTCTTTCATGGTCGTACCGGATCTCGTCATCGAGGGTCGGATCATCCATCGACGCTTCGACCAAGCTCGGGTCCAGATCCAACTCCGTCAAGAGCTCGCGCGCCACTGACGGATCGTGGGGTTTTTGACCGGCTTCGTGAAGGGCAAAGCCGGCACTGGCATACCATCGGTCGACGAGTATGGGATCCTGGCGTCGAAGGAGCGCGGCGATGCGAAGCATGGACCAACCATAGGACCATGAACGTTCCCAGGGATGGCGCTTTGTGTCCTCCCGATTGACCTCCTCAAGACTGAAGAACCTCCAGTTGATCGTCAATGGAACTTGCTCGCGAACCTGGCGGATCCACTTGGAGGTCATATAGGCAAATGGGCAGAGAATGTCAAAATGGTAGTCGACGGTCACTGGTTCGTTGAGATCAATCACTCTTGACAGGTTAGTGAGCATGGCGAAAACAGGGGGCGCACCATCGATGAATCGGGCGCCGTCGCAACATCGAGGCGAGCGATCCACGCCGCAGCTCGTCGACTCTATGCTACTGTAGCTCTGAGGGGAGGTTCTGTTGAGCGAAGCAATAGAGATTACGGTGAGTGGGACCACATACGCGGCGACCTCGGGAGAGTTGCTCATAGAGGTGCTTAACCGGGCCCAGGTCGGCGTTCCACAGGTGTGCTATCACCCGATGCTTGGCACGATCGGGACCTGCGACCTGTGCCTGGTCACAGTTAATGGGCTCACCCAGCGAGCCTGCGAGCACACCGTCACTGGTGGCGAGGTGGTGCGTTTACAGAGCGTCGCGCGTGAGCGGGTGGCTGGTGCACAACGCCTGCTTGTCAACCATGACCTCTACTGCACTATTTGCGATAACAACAACGCGGACTGCGTCCTGCATAACAGCATTCGTGACATGGGCATCAACGACCAGCCCGAGCCGTTTCGACCAAAACCTTATGCCATTGACGATAGCCACCCTTTCTATCGTTATGATCCGTCGCAATGCATCCTGTGTGGGCGATGTGTGCAAGCCTGTCAAGAGGTCCAGGTCAACGAGACGTTGTCAATCGACTGGTCGTTACCCATCCCTCGTGTTGTCTTTGATGGCGGTGTCCCGGCAGGAGAGTCCAGTTGTGTGAGCTGTGGACACTGCGTGACGGTCTGTCCCTGCAACGCGTTGATGGAGAAGTCGATGATTGGTAAGGCAGGCATCGCTACCAACATCAAGCCAAAGGTGCGCGAACCGATGATCAACCTCACAAAGGCGCTCGAACCGGCGATTGGACTCAAACCCATCTTTATGCTCTCCGAGATGGAGGAGCGACTCCGGCGACAGCTCGTCAAGAAGACGAAGACGGTCTGTACCTACTGCGGCGTCGGGTGCTCCTTCGACCTCTGGACCAAGGGGCGCACCATACTCAAAGTCCAGCCGGAACACGGCCCGATGAACGGTATCTCGACCTGTGTAAAGGGTAAGTTCGGTTGGGACTATGTCAACAGTGCTGACCGTCTAGAACATCCGTTAATTCGCGATGGTGGCCAGTTCCGTCAGGCAACGTGGGACGAGGCATTTAGCTATATCGCTGATTCGCTCAAAGCGATCGTTGAGCGTGATGGTCCTGACGCTGTCGGGGTCATCGCCTCGTCGAAGTGCACCAATGAGGAGGCGTTCCTCGCTCAGAAACTAGCACGGGCCGTGATTGGAACCCACAATGTGGACAACTGTTCTCGCTATTGCCAGTCACCAGCAACGATGGGGCTATGGCGAACGGTCGGCTATGGTGGTGACTCGGGTTCGGCGACCGATATCGAAGCGAGCGATCTTGTCTTGATCGTAGGTTCGAATACCGCCGAGAGCCATCCAGTCATCGCGACCAGAGTAAAACGGGGCCACAAGACGCGAGGCCAAAAGCTCATCGTTGCCGATCTGCGCAAACATGAGATGGCTGAGCGTGCCGATATCTGGTTTGCACCCCGTCCAGGCACCGACCTGGTTTGGTTGTCGGCTGCGAGTCGGTACCTGATTGACCATGGATATCATGACGAGAAGTTCATCGTCGACAAGGTTGAGAACTTCGCCGACTTCTTAACCTCGTTAGAACCATTCACGGTCGCCTATGCTGCCGGAGTCACTGGCGTCGCTGAGGAGACGCTGATCGCCGTCTTTGAGACACTTGCCCATGCGGGTTCTATTGCCGTTCTCTGGGCGATGGGAGTGACCCAACATAGCGGAGGTTCTGATACCTCGACGGCCATCGCCAACTTGCTGTTGGTCTCCGGTAACTTCGGGAAGCCTGGATGCGGGGCTTACCCGTTGCGTGGTCACAACAACGTGCAAGGGGCGAGTGACTTTGGTGCGATGCCGACCTATTTTCCTGGCTACGAGTCGGTTGATGATCCTGGAGTGGTGGCAAAGTATGAGGCAGCATGGAACAAGACGATGCCAACGACCCGAGGCCTGGACAACCACGAGATGGTGGATGCGATTCACGCCGGAACGCTGAAGGCCCTTCTGCTGACCGGTGAGGAGATGGGTCTGGTAGACGCAAACTCCACTGTCGTGCAGGATGCCTTTCGCGAGCTTGAGTTCTTTGTCGTCCAGGATATCTTTTTCTCGCAGACGGCTCGGTTTGCCGATGTCGTGTTACCTGCGGCACCCTCATTGGAAAAAGAAGGCACCTTTACCAGTACGGAACGGCGACTTCAGCGTCTGTACCGGGTGCTTGATCCGCTTGCTGAGGCGCGGCCCGACTGGCAGATCACCCAAGGTATTGCACGAGCGATGGGCGCCCCATGGTCCTATGAACACCCCTCCGATATTATGGCAGAGGCGGCGAGTCTCGCGGAGATGTTCGTTGGCGTCAGCTACGAGCGCTTAGCGGGCTATCGATCGCTGCAGTGGCCGGTTGCCGAGGATGGAACCGATACGCCAACACTGTATCTCGATCGTTTTCACTTTCCCTCTGGGAAAGCGAGGTTCTACCCTGTTGGGTACTCGACTCCCACCGACGAGGTTGATGAGGAGTACGATATTCATGTCAACAATGGTCGACTCTTGGAGCACTTTCATGAGGGTAACATGACGTATCGAGTGCCAGGCATCTCACAGATGACACCGGAACCCTTTGTTGAAGTCTCGCCAGAGTTGGCCAAAGAACGAGGGGTGGTTGATGGTTCGTTCCTTCGGCTGACCTCTCGCCGGGGCTCGGTCAAGGTACGTGCGGTGATTACGGACAGGGTCCAAGGCAACCAGGTCTACCTGCCGATGAATGCCCAGCACAACGAGATGGCGGTGAACTTCCTCACCTCTTCAGAGGTCGATGGGGCTACCCATACACCGGCCTACAAAGAGTTGGCAGCCAAGCTGGAGGTGCTTGACGATAAGCCGCGCCGGGCGCTCCCAAAGCATAATTTCCGCTATGGACATCGCACCCCACAGCGCGGCGTTAACATCGAGGCAAAGCGTTCCAGGGGTGATTACCATGACCCAGTGGGCGGCGCGGTGTCGCAAATGCCTATGGAACGAAAGTGAGGTACTGATGGCGGAACCGATCGATTACCAGTCCCCTCTGACCCCAACAGTGACGAGTGCGGTTGGGTCTCAATCATCGAAGCTCCAAGAAACGGTGTATGCCCTGCGTCACGGTGGCGCTGATGCCCTGGCCGTGCTGCTGGAGCGATTGGACTCCAACAGTGGACGCGCTGCGATCACTCGTATTGCCAAGCTTTCACTGTTGACTGGGTCCTATACACCGCTGCTTGTTGAACGACTCGCCAACGGAATTCAGGCGACTTCGACAAAGGTCGCCACCAGCGAGGTTCCCTCCTGGAGGGAGCTGGCGAGGCAGATGAAACTTCCCTCGACGCGGCGTGGGATCGGTGTGTTGCTGGCGTTGCTGCGTGCACTTGGGGGCGAGGAATTCTAAAACTTGTAACCAGTCGGTAACGTTTGAACTCTAACCTTTACGAAAGGTCAGTCTTGGCTCGTTCGTCGTTGATGCACTATATTGGAGGTTGGCGTTAGTCGACTTGGCGATCCCAAGACTATCGACCTGGCTAGAGCATGCCACCTCAGCACATAGGTGGACATGCCCGAGGGCAACCCAGAAAGGGGGTGGTCTGTCGTGACCGATGGTAATGAGATGTTTCCGCTGATACAGCGGCTCGATCAGGATGGAAAGCTAGTTGGCGAACTCGGAGTCCTGACCGCGAAGGATCTCAAGGAGACCTACACCACGATGCGTTTTCTACGCACCTTTGATGAGCGAGCATGGAATCTCCAGCGTCAAGGTGTGATCGGGACGTATGCTCCCTTCAAAGGGCAAGAGGCTGCTCAGATGGGGGCAGTGGCTGCGCTCGATGATCGCGACTGGTTAGTCCCAACATATCGTGATTGGGCAGCAAGTTATTTACGGGGTGTCCCTATGGAGCATGCATTGTTCTTCTCGAAGGGTCACCCAAGCTTGGGTGATATTCCAGCGGGGAAGCAGGTGTTGCCAGCACAAGTGGTGATCGCTGCCCAAACCCTCCACGGTGTTGGTGTCGCATGGGCAACCAAACTCCGCCATGAAGGGGTAGCAACGGTGGTGACTTTTGGCGATGGCGCCACCTCACAGGGTGACTTCCATGAAGCGATGAACTTTGCCTCGGTGCTCGAGGTGCCACTGATCTTCTTCTGCGAGAACAACCAGTGGGCTATCTCGGTCCCTCTGTCCCGGCAGATGCATGCCGAGACGATCGCCCAGCGCTCAGTAGCCTATGGCATCGAGGGTTTCCGCGTAGATGGTAATGATTATGTTGCCGTCGCCAATTTGATGCACGAGCTTTCGGCCCGCGTTCGTAATGGTGAAGGGCCCTTCCTTGTCGAGGCGGTGACCTACCGCTTGGGGGCGCATACCACCGCCGATGATCCCGGTAAATATCGCGCAGTTGAGGAGGAGGATCTTTGGATACGGCGCGATCCCTTGACTCGACTTGAGAAGTGGCTGCGAGGTGAGGGGCTACTCAGTGATGAGGAGCTGGCCACCATGGATAGTGACTCTGAGGCCAAGGTGGAGGAGATTCTCGCTACCTTCCGTGAGGCACTTGAGATATCGCCACTTGTCCTTTTCGATAATGTTTATGCTGACGTCCCGGCTGGTCTGGCGTCGCAGCGCGCACAGTTTGAGGCCCGAGTCAAAGAGGTAGGAGCTTGATATGGCAAAGTTGACGATTGCACAGGCATTGAATCAAGCTTTGGAATCTGCCTTACTTGAGGATGACGCGGTGATCATCCTCGGTGAAGACGTTGGCAAAGACGGTGGAGTCTTCCGCATTACCGATGGTCTTTTTGAGAAGTTCGGTGGCGAGCGAGTGATCGATACCCCGCTAGCGGAGTCAGGAATCGTGGGGACCTCTGTTGGACTCGCAATGGCCGGAATGAAGCCCGTAGCGGAGATCCAGTTCTTTGGTTTTATCTATGAGACGATGGATCAGATCGCCTCCCAGGCGGCGCGCGTGCGTTTTCGTTCACTTGGGCGTTATGGCGCGCCCATGGTGATCCGCGCACCATTTGGTGGCGGAGTCAAGGCTCCGGAGATCCACTCAGATTCGCTTGAGGCACTTTTTACCCATACGCCGGGCATCAAGGTGGTAACGCCCTCGAACCCCTACGATGCGAAGGGTCTTTTGCTCAGTGCGATCGATGACCCCGATCCGGTGTTGTTCCTTGAACCTATGCGACTCTATCGTGCCTTCCGAGACGAGGTGCCTGAGGAGGCCTATCGAGTCCCGCTTGGTAAGGCCAATGTGGTACGTCAAGGTACCGATGTGACGCTGATTGGCTGGGGACCATCGATGGCACTGATACTCGCGGCTGCTGATGAGTTGGTCGCCCAGTACGACATCTCCCCCGAGGTGATTGACTTGCGGACGTTGACCCCACTCGACGAGGAGACGATCGTGGCTTCGGTCCAAAAGACCCAGCGCGCGGTCGTGGTGCACGAAGCAGTGCGGACCTCTGGGTTCGGTGGCGAGCTAGCAGCAGTCATCCAGGAGAAGGCATTCCTCTATCTTGAAGCCCCAGTACTGCGAGTGACAGGCTATGACACCCCGTACCCAATGACAATGTTTGAGGATCTCTGGTTGCCCGACACCTCCCAGGTGATCACCACCGCCTTGGCATCAGTGCGATTTTAAGGAGTAAGCGATAGTGGAGTGGAAGTTTCCTGATGTTGGCGAGGGGTTGCACGAGGCGCAGATCGTCAAGTGGTATCACCAAGAGGGCGATGATGTCAAGCGTGACGAGCCCTTGCTCGATGTTGAGACCGATAAGGCAGTCGTGACGATCGGTGCCCCGGTGACGGGATCGATCGATAAGGTCCTCTTTCATGAGGGCGATACCGTGAACGTTGGTGAGGTGGTCGTCGCCTTCTCGACCGATCAACCGAGTGGTGGTAGTCCTGATGCCGGCGCTGATGTGTCGCCGTCGCGGAATGAAGCAAGCTCTGCGCCGGTTGCTCCAGCTGCCAAGGGGGCTGAGGCCCCAGCGCGGCCACCCATCGCCACCCCCTCGCGGGAAGTGGTTGGAGCGACCGGCGGGCGAGCGCTGGCGACGCCAGCGGTACGCAGGCTAGCTCGCGAACTCGGTCTCGATGTCAACTTGGTGCGAGGTACCGGTCCTGATGGCCGTGTCGTGGCGGAGGACCTGCAGGCTGCTGTCGCGAGTGAGGCCACTGGTGTAAGTGAACAAGTGGTAGTCCCGCCCGCCACCTCAGCTTTTGTGCCCACCGTTGTGACCAACGAGCAACGACGGCCGCTGGTGGGGATCCGAAAGCGGATCGCGGAGAACATGGCTCGCTCGTGGTCGCATGCGGTCCAAGTATCGGTCTTTGAAGAGGCGAATGTGGCGGCGTTGGTGGCGCTGCGCCGTGATATGAATGCGCGCTTAGCGCCTGAACGTATTAGCTATCTCCCGTTAATCGCGAAGGCGGTGGCTGGAGTCCTCGCCCAGTTCCCCGATCTCAATGGTCGACTCGACGAGGAGGCAGCCGAGATCGTGACGTACGCGGATGTGCACCTGGGTTTCGCGGTCGATGACCCGCAGGGACTCATGGTGCCAGTCCTGCGTTCTGTCGGAGAAAAATCACTTGTTGAGGTCTCGCGTGAACTCAATCGTCTGATTGAGGGCGCTAGGAGTCACACGCTTACCTCGGGAGAACTCACGGGCTCGACCTTCACGATTACCAACTACGGAACCATCGGTGGAGTCTATGCCACGCCAATCATCAACTACCCCGAAGTGGGAATCCTCGGAGTGGGTCCGATCCGTAAACGCCCAGTCGTCCTTGCGGACGACACCGTGGGTGTCGGAGACGTGATGACGCTCTCTCTCACCTTTGATCATCGAATTATCGATGGTGGCTATGCGTCGAGATTCCTGATGCGGGTGATCAGCTTACTCAGTGATCCGGTGCAGTTGATGATGGAGATGAAGTAGTTGGTCGTCGGCGAATTCACAGAACAGGCGGATCTCCTCGTCATCGGTGGAGGTCCGGGTGGCTATAGTGCGGCGATCCGTGCGTCACAACTCGGACGATCGGTTACCGTAGTCGAGCGTGGAGCGATCGGTGGGGTCTGTCTCAACATTGGATGTATCCCCTCGAAGGCGTTGATCGAGCTTTCGAGCCGTTTTCATGAGCTTGATAGTCTCGCCAAAAAAGGGGTGGTGACCGAGGATGCCCATGTTGACCCCATTGCCCTCTCACAGACCGTGACGGCAAGCGTTGAGCGGCTCACCTCAGGGGTTCGTCAACTGCTCAAGGCGGCGGACGTCGAGATCGTTGAAGGCGAGGCGAGCTTCGTCGGTCGCAATGAGGTTCGAATCCGTGCGAGCCACGACACCAGCAGGATCAAGTTCAAGGACTGCATCTTGGCAACGGGATCGTCGCCTCGTGAGCTTGATGGTTTTGTCGTTGATCATCAACGGGTGTTGGACTCTACTGACCTCCTCTTCACGCCTGTGATTCGCCGCGATTTGATCATCGTCGGGGGTGGCTATATCGGTATCGAGCTAGGCAGTGCCCACGCGCGTCTTGGAACCAAGGTAACGATCCTTGAGACAGCTCCAGAGATCTTGATGGGCGTCGAACCGGAGATCCAACGAACACTGAGGACGGTCCTGAAGCAGATGGGCGTCGAGGTGTATACGGGCGTTGCGGTGAAGAGTATGAAGACCGCGGGCGATGCGGTTGTCGTGGAGATGGTTCGGGGGGATGCAGTCGAGGAGATCCGTGGGAGTGCGGTAGCCGTCATGGTCGGTCGGGTTCCTAACTTGGGTGAGGATCTCGGGCTCGAACTAGCAGGCGTTGCTCTTGGTTCCGACGGACGCGTTGTGGTCGATGACCAGATGCGCACATCGAATGCGCATGTATTTGCCATTGGGGATATCGTTCCTGGGCCGATGCTCGCCCACAAGGCCTACTACGAGGCCAAGGTCGCCGCAGAGGTCGCCGCTGGCCATGCGGCCGGAAATGATGCGACCGTCATACCAGCGGTGATCTTTGCTGAGCCGGAGGTGGCCTCCGTCGGGATGGGTGAGCAGGATGCGCATACGGCCCATGGAGACGACGTACTAGTGGCTCGGTTTCCCTATCGGGCTAATGGTCGCGCGATTGTCTTAGGCGCATCGGTCGGTGAAGTCAAACTGATTGCCGTTGCGAGTACCAAGCGACTCCTTGGCGTACATATCGTAGGTGTTGATGCGTCAAATCTCATCAGTGAGGCAGCGCTCGCGATTGAGTTGGGTGCCACCATCGACGATCTCGCACTCACGATTCATCCGCACCCGACGCTTTCTGAGATGTACCCTGAGGCAGCCGAGGTGGCCCAGGGCCTGCCAACGCACATCATCGTACAACAGCACTGATGAAGGAACGGCTGATCACCTCGCCGTAGCGCGTACAAGGAGCGTTGACGATCCGTATGTGACCTAATCGTGGGTTCGTTGGAGCGGGTGGGGGACCAGGTCCACCTGGCTGGCATTGATTGATCGATGCTCGCAAGGTTGGCCTTTGCCTTGCGTTGCAGCTGAGGTGTTAGCTACTCATCGTTTTGGCTTGTCCTCGTCGTCAGGGGGTGGGTCGATCCTGTCGAGCTCCATAGTAATTTCCTCTCCCCGGCTGAGTTTGAGCGAGACGTAGGTGCCGACACCGATCGGAATTGGAATCCAGAAGTTGAAGAGGCGATACGAGAGCACCCCGAGGATCGCGATGCCCTTCGCGGTACCAAAGCCGGTGATGAGTGGTATCATAATGCCTTCGACAACACCGAGTCCGCCAGGGGTGATGGGGATCGCGGCGGCGACGTTGGCGATACCGTAACTGACGAGGAGGGCGTCAGGGTTGACCAGCGAGCCAAAAGCCAGCAACATGATCCACAGACTCAACGCATCAAAGAGCCAGTTGCACGCAGCCCAGGTGATAGCGCGCTTAAGGAGCTGTGGATCACTCGCGAGCGCACGGACTCGCTGGCCTGCGCGGATGATTCCTGCGTGTAGTTGCGCTTGAAAACGTCTGAGGAAGGGAAGTTTTCTCACCAGCTTATCCACGAGCAAGACCACACGGTCATTGCCTCGGGTGAGAGTGAGTACTAGCCCGATCACCGCCGCCATCAGGACAATCCCTAACCCGGCCACGATGAGGTAGAGGATGTTGAACCCAAACAAGGGTAGCGAGACGATCAGGGCAAGCCAGAGCATGAGGTTCAGCACCACGGCCGAGCCAATGCCTTGGGTGGCTAAGGCGACACCCGCGTCGGTTCCCCGGACGCCGAGACCGTTCAGCAGCCGCACAGTGAGTCCGGCGCCACTCGCAGTTCCACCCGGTAGCACGTGGGAGACGGCGAGTCCGGAGAGATCGACCTTTGCCAGCGATTTCAAGGAGGGTTGTGGCTGGGGTAACACGGCTGAGGTGAGTTTGGCGTAGGCGAAGAGGGAAAATGCTTCGGCAAGAATCGCCAGCGGGATTAGCCAGTAGTTCGCATGACTGAGGAGGTGTAGGGTTTTGCGAGCCCCTGCGATTTGGGGAATCACCAGGTACTCAACGACGAGGAGGATGGCGAACCCCCAGATTCCGCGGATCGCGAAATGGCGGATCAGTTTGCCTAGACTACGTCGGGTACCAGTGATGACCTCGCGCGACTGTTCTGTAGGAAGGTGACGAGAGGTCCGACGGCGACTCCCACCACTCTTGGACCGCCAAGTGCTCACGATACCACCCTAGCTGACTTTGTGTAGGTTGGGGTTCTGTGGACGGACAAGAAGCATGATCGGGTGGACTAGGGTGAGTTGTTCCTACTGATTGCGTGGATGGGTGTTGTCGGCACGTGCGTCGGACTATGCGATGGTGAACGGGCACAAGCAAGGAGCTTTCGGATGGAGTCGTACGGCGTACGAGGAGTGCCGCTAGCGCTTGGTGGGAGTGGAGGTTGGTCGGTAATGTACGGTGTGAGCGCGAGGGGGCATCCATGACCACCCAAGGATCTTCCCATCGCTATCAAGGTCTGGGCAAGCAGATTTTCCTAGCAGAGATCGGCATCGTCGGTGTCATACTGGCACTGGTCTTTGTGCTGTACGTCAAAGTCCTTGCTATTGAGGTTCTCGTCGCGATCGTTGGCGCAATCATTGTCGAGCCACTGGTGAATCTGTTGCGACGTCTGCACTTTCCGCGTGGGGCCGCCGTCGCGCTAACCGTCTTTGTGGCTGCCGGAGTACTTGTCGGTCTTCTGCTGATCTTCAGTGTCCCGCTCTATTCGGCGGGCATACGGCTTGCTAATGATCTTCCCGGGCTCATCCAAACGGTGACCCATCGGAAAACGCGCATTGTGTCGTTGTTGCGTAAATTCCATCTTGAACACTATCTCAACCTCTCCGCCCAGGGGTTGGCGAAGTTTGCCAGCACCGCGCTAGAGCCGGCCCTCCTCGCCGCTAAGGGAGTACTATCGTTCTTGACCGACGCGGTGATCACGGCGATGCTGACGGTATTTTTCTCGCTTGAAGGTCCAAAGGGAATTGACGTGGTGGTTGGAATGCTGCCAGTCGAGCGGCAACAGCATCTACGGAGCGCTCTGCACGAGACGGGGGTGGCGGTCAGCGGTTACGTGCTCGGTAATCTTGCCACTTCGATCGTTGCTGGTGTCGTCGTCTACATCACCTTTCGATCCCTTGGGCTCCCCTTCGCACTGCTGGTCTCTGTCTGGGTTGGATTAGTCGACCTTATTCCACTGGTAGGTGGTCTGTTGGCAGGCATTCCCGCTGTTGGGCTCGCCCTCTTGCATGGGTTAGTACCGGCGATTATTCTCTTGGTGGTATTTCTTGTCTATCAACAGATAGAGAATCATCTTCTTAATCCAGTGATCCTTTCGCACACGGTGCAGCTCAATCCCCTCTGGATCTTGTTAGCCGTTTTGATCGGAGCACAGTTAGCAGGGGTTCCTGGAGCGCTGGTGGGGATCCCTATTGCCAGTGGTTTTCAAGTGTTGGCACGACGTCTGGTCGCGCCATGGCTACGTCGGCGGCTGAGGCCTGAGGATTCAGATGCCGTGTCGGGAGAGGGTGGCGAAGGTTAAACGCTGGGAATGGGCGAGGTCGATGAGCTGAGGAAGAGCCTGCAGCGTCGCCTGAAACGACCCCGGGTAGGAGGTGCAATCGGAGTCATGGAGGAGTATGGTGACGCCAGGGTGGAACCGTGACCGTAGATCTGCCATCACCGATACCGACGATGCTTGGCGCCGCCAGTCCCTACCCCACGTTCCCCAAAGTACCAGGCGCAGGCCCTCCGCATGGGCGGCGGTGAGATCTGCTCGTGTGACGACACCATAGGGTGGCCGATACCAGGTGGGACGGGTCCCCGTGGCGGTTTCGATGGACGCGAGTGCGCGAGCGAGATCGTAACGGATGCTGCGGGCACTGCGGATCAGGTGATTCTTGTGCCAGTAGCCATGCGTGCCGAGTTCGTGGCCTCGCGCGAGGATGTCACGGGCGAGTCCCGGTTGGCGATCTACCATCTCGCCGAGCATAAAAAACGTCGCTTTGATGTCGTTAGCGTCCAAAAGGTCCAATAGCAGTGGCGTGGAGATTGGGTCTGGGCCGTCATCGAAGGTCAGGGCAATGGACTGGGGGTGACCATCCCCAAGGAGCCAGGGGGCGGTGTAGGGAGCGAGGATCCAGCTGTGTGTGAGAAAGGATGCAGCATGGAGAGCAACTCTGGTGCTCGCAAGGGTGAGGACGGCGGTTGAGGTCTTCATGCTCGCACGCCTTGGGACCCATGCAAGGTTGCAAAGGGGGCGAGAGTGAGATGGTCAGTGTTCAGGTGTTTGATCTCCATCTGGAGTTCGGCTTTCGCATTGGCGACTGATAGCTGGCTCAGATTGAGTTCGAGGATGGCGCCAGGGTGCGGTGTCAGATTGAAGTGGTGGGCCAGTATACGAGCAGGGATGACGGTCTGGTGGTGGAGTGACGCCCAGGCGAGATCTACGGCATTCATGGTGTTCTGTGGGAGGTAGGCGTTGATCTGGACCCCGAGTACCCGAGCCAGGTCGGCGCGTCCTGTCGAGAGGTCGTTTTCGGGAAGGATGAAATTGAAGTCCGAGGAGCTGCCGCTGCCACCGTTGATGACCTGAACCCCCTGGTGAAAGGCGTACCGTACAGCGCCGGGATGGGCTATGGCCTGTTGACCGGTGACGACGACTCCGATGCCCTCGTCGATGATCATGCTGTCGATCGACGGGTTCAGAAGCGCCGGTGCGGGGAGGCGTGTGGAGAGATAGACGTAGTCGGATTTGTTGGCGGTTCTCGTTAGGTTGAGGCCATGATAGCCGATGACGCCCGACAGGAGATTAGCGACCACAAAGAGCACGATCAGCATGGCGGCGGTCCTTGTCAGACGTAACGCCCACACGCCATGGCGGGTTGTCGGTGTCAACCGGGCTTCGTGGAGGAGCTCCAGGATCGGCTGATGGGGCGCAGTTTGAAACTGATCCAGTTGTTTGGTGACCTGTTCGGTTGGATGGAGGCTTAAGTTGCGTACCTGCTGGACGAGTTGTTTCTCATTATGACACCAGACTGTCGCACCGACGGACTCCATCGCTGCTATGTTTTCGCGCCCATGTCCAGCGATGGGTCGGTACGATATCACCGGTCGTTGTGCCGCCATGGCCTCAAGTGAGGTCAATCCTCCCGCGTTTTGAATGACGACGTCGGCGGCCGCCATGTAGAGGCGTATCTCCTCGGTCCAACCGACAGACAGTCCGCCACCGTGGCGTTCGAGTTGTGCCTGCAGATCGCTGTTACGTCCGCACAGGGCAACGGGAAAGAGATCCTCTTCGGCGGCGAGCAGCTCGAAGGTTTGGGCGATGTCCCCCACCCCCCAGGAACCTGAGGCGATGAGGACGACCGATCGGTCGTTGGGGATACCGAGAGCCTCTCTCGCGGCATGCTGATCAACAGGATGAAAAAAGCGAGCCTCAACGAAGGGTCCGGTGACCACGATCTCTCCGTTGGCACCCGCTCGGTTCCGTGCCTGAATGGCTGCCGTCTCCGAGACGCACAGGTGCAGGTCGACGGCGGGGTGAACCCAGAGTGGGTGAACGGAATAATCGGTGAGGAAGGTAGCAATCGGTCGGTGTGAGATGACCGGGTTTTTTTGGTGCCTCATCTGACCGAGGAGCTGTGCACTAAAGGGGTGCAAAGCGATAATGATGTCGGGCTCGGTCTCCTCAATCCACCGAACTACGCCACGTTGGAAGAAGGCCTGCAGTGCACGTCGCGTGATGGTGGCCATCGGGGAGAAGGTGTTCCAAAGCCAGAATTCGAGTTGATACGCCCACGGGGCTCGTTCGACTTCAAGTTTGAAACCCCGTTCCAAAAGCCGACCCATACGAGGGGAAGCATCAAGAAAATCGCGAGTTTCACACGTAATACCGTAGCTATTGAGCTCCTCCGAGATCACTCGGGCTACTCCGTTGTGGCCACCTCCCATTCTCGCCGAGAGCAGGAGTGCCTTAGTGCTTGACATTGCAGATGATTCTACCAGTTCGCCATAGACTTAGAGACCTCGTGGTAGTGCTTCTATCTTTACTGGCGGCGATTTGTTTTGGAATGGCCGCAGTGTTGCAATTCCAAGCGAGCACCGCATCGGCTAGCGAGCTCAATCTGCGCTTCAGTCTCCTATGGAAGCTGCTGGCTAATCCGCGCTTTGGATTGGGGGCCATCTTCGATGTCGTAGGAGGTGTGGCCCAGTTCTTTGCCCTCAAGTACGGTTCCGTTCCCCAGGTGCTGCCGATCTTGGCGAGTGGCTTTGTGCTTGCCATTCTTCTCGAGCATTTTCTTGCCCGGCGTCCTGTGGGTGTTGGCGACGTCATTGCGTTACTCGTCAGCTGTGGGGCGTTGATCACCTTCCTGGTGCTCAGTCCACAGGCGAGTGGAGAGACGATCTACGTTGGTGCATCCATCGTGATCGGGGGAATTGGAGTCGTGATTGGTGTCATGACGGTCACCCTTTTGCGTCCGCTGTTGGCAGGTCATGGACGGATACAGGCGATGATAGGGGCAGCGCTCCTCGGGGTCGTTTCGATCTTCGAACGCGAGGTGGGCATTCTGTGGACCCAAGAGGGCGCCCTGCGCACCGTAGAACACTGGGAGCTCTGGGTACTCGTCGTGGTGGGGGGCCTCGCATTGCTGGTCGTGCAGAGTGCCTTCCAGCGACAGAGCCTCGCACGGGTCTTGCCGTTGGTCACCGTGGGCGAACCGATTGCTGCCATTGCGATCAGTGCACTCGCGTTACAGACGCCGCTCTTCCGGGCTGGTGCGAGTACCTTTGCGAGTCTTGGAGCCCTCGTTGTGGAGATACTGGCGTTGATCTATCTTGCCCGCTCTGAGGTTCGTGTTGATGCCGAACTCCACCATGACGGCAACTGAAGTGGAGGTGATTTTTCTCCACGGACAGCCGGGCCAAAAGGAGGACTTTGCCCCGGTCTATCGATGGATGGATCATCGTTGGCCAGTAGTGAGTCTCGATCGCCCCGGCTGGGGTGCAAATCCACTTGGCGTGATCGGGATTGAGGCGAACGCCTCGTGGGTCTTGGACCAGCTGAAGACCTCCAGGGTTGTCCTGATCGGGCACTCGCTGGGGGCTACTATCGCGGTGCGTGCGGCGCAGCTGGAGCCCGAGCGAGTGAAGGGGCTTGTGCTCGTCGCCCCACCGATCACACAAAGCTCCCTGGTCGCCGTCGATCGTCTCCTAGCGGCGCGCTTTCTGGGAGCGATGACATCTGCCCTCATTGCTGGGGTCAGCCTTGGCCCCGCGCGCCGCTCCCAGTTTGGGCGTACGAGAAGGAGTTTCCTGGCTGAACAGCGCCATCTCCTCGACGAGCTGCGTCTCGTGGAGAGCGAGCTACGCAATGTTCGCTGTCCTTCGGTGGTGGTCGCTGGCCTGCGTGATCGCGTCGTGCCGTTGGCCGCAATGGTACACGCCGCTGATCGTCTCCCGCAGGCCACCTTGATGGTGTCTCCAAACGCTGGCCATGATGTGCTCCAGTCAGCGCCTATTCTGCTAGCCCAAGTTGTGCGCAGCATGCTTTGGAGACTGCACACCCATGAGGAAGCGGGCAGCGATGAACGTGGTTTGTGGCGTGAATGAATAATAGTTGGCTGGCGGTGGTTAAAGGAAGTGACGTCTTTGTGTATACCGAAGCGTCAAAGCTTGTATTATACTTATTATGTCGTCCGGTCAAGTGGGCGACGAGCTGAGGGACAAAGAGGTCCGTTGTATGACTCGCTGCTCGTTGGTTTGACGGCTCGGTTGGTGGCTCGAACTCGGGGGATCGAGGTTGCGGAGAACGAATTCGGAGGTACTCGATGGAGTCAGCGAAGTTAGCGACCTGGGATTATGAGGCGTGGCGCAGTAATGCAAAGTGTCGAGATACTGACCCCGGATGGTTCTTCCCGGTGGGAGTCACTGGTGATGCGGAGATCCAAATTCGCCGTGTCAAGGAGTTTTGCGCGTTATGTCCGGTTTCACTGGAGTGTCTAGAGTTTGCCCTCCGTACGAATCAAGAGTATGGCATCTGGGGTGGCAAGGATGAGGAGGAGCGACGCATGATTCGTCGCATTCGCCGCGTTCAGCGCAGGACGCGGGTGGCTTCGTAGGTTTCGGTGATGCCTTCGGCGTGGCTGTAGAGGTTGAAACGACCTGGTCGGACAAACCCTAAGAGTGTGATGCCTGCCTGGTTTGCGATTTTGACTGCCAGCGCGGTAGGAGCCGAAACTGAGGCGACGTGGGTGAGACCGACGCTTGAGGCCTTCAAAATGAGGTCCGATCCAGCTCTCCCTGACAGAAGTGCTATGCCACCATCGAGTGGCACTCCATCGAGGATGGAATGGCCAATCGCCTTGTCCAGTGCGTTATGGCGTCCCACGTCCTCCCCGAGGATTGCCTCGCCGTTACGAGGCTGCAACAGCGCGGCGTGCGAGGCGCCAGTGGAGTGGAAGTTCCGTTGCCGTTGGTCGAACTCGATGAAGAGGCGGGCGATCTGGTCAAAACCGTAGGAAGGTTGAGCGACAAGGGAGCTACGTGGTTCAAGACGGGCCACGAGATCCTCGGCGCCACACCAGCCACACGATACAGGCCGTACAGGCGAGGTCGTTAGCTCCACCGCGTTGCGTAGTGTAACGGTGACTTTGTTATAGTCTTGCGTATTGCCGGGCCCGACACAGTAGCGAGTTTGGCGGACGTCTTGGCTGGTGACCGCTGCCTCGGTGGCGAGGAGGCCAACGGCAAGCGCAAAGTCATCGCCGGGTGTCCGCATCGTGGTCGTGAAGTGTGTGGCGGCATTTCCGGGCCATTCAACATCGATCACCAGCGGTTCCTCTTGAATCAACGAATCGACAGATACGCTGATCGCGCCGTCTTGATACTTGATGACGCGGCGCGTCTCTATCGCATGAGCTAGGGGCACGACTGAAGTCTAGTTGACCGGTGGATTCGCGTCATAGTCAAAGCATGTGGGTGGATGCGCCGAGACTGCCAACAGGAGATCCGTCCTGGCACGCGAAGCTAGATCCATAGGTGGATTTAGTGGATGGTAGTTCCAAGAATATGGCCGACGCCATAGGTCACCAAGGCGGCAACCGCGCTCAGGAGGAACTGACGGAGAGCGCCCTTGGTGACACTTCTTCCTGTCATGGCCGCGAGCCCACCACCAACGATCAGTGTAGCAATACCTGCCAAGACGGCTGAACCGATCACTGCAGCCGTTCCGATGGTGATAAACCAGGGGATCAGTGGGATGACCGCACCGATGGCAAAAGAGACAAAGGACGCCAGTGCGGCCTGGATGGGTGAGCCGACAGATCCTGGAGCAATCCCGAGTTCTTCTTGCGCGTGTACCTCAAGCGCGGTGTCCGGGTCGCGCATCAGATAGCGCGAGACCTGGGATGCGAGCTCCTTGGGGACTCCTCGGGAGATGTAGAGTTCCTCGAGTTCGCGTGTCTCGGCATCCGGACGGTCGCGAATCTCGGTCGCCTCTACGTTGAGTTCGTGCTGAAACAATTCGCGTTGCGCGCCCATTGAGATGTACTCACCAACCCCCATGGAGAAGGCGCCAGCCACCAATCCTGCAAGTCCCGCAATCACCACGGCCTTTGGAGCGGGATGAGCGCCCGCTACCCCCAAAATGAGCGCAACGTTGGAGAGAAGTCCATCAGAGACACCGAAAACGGCTGCCCGCGCTCCGCCTCCGGTGATGTCGCGATGGCCACTATGGTGAGCTTCCATCATTCTCAAGATAGCGGCCCTGATGGTGGTTTCGACCAGCGTGGAGCAACTTCCTGAGAGCTGTGTTGGGTTTTCGCGTGCGACCTGCGATAGACTGCGTTTATGAGAGAGCTCAAGCTGTTCGATCGGACTCAGCCACAGACGCTGCAGATTGGTGTGCTATTGTTGTACCTCAACGCCGCACTGGCGCTTTTGACGGTACTATTTGGCGGTGGTCTGTCACTTCTGTTTCTGATCCTTGATATTTTGCTTCCCATCGGCGGCGCCTATGGTGTGGCCAACTCCAGAAAACTCGGATATTACGCCGCGTTACTCGCTACAGGCATACCGCTGGCTCTCCTGATCTACTATGTGTTCACGGTTGGACTGAGTGCGATATTCGGCGCTGAGCTGCTCAACGTCATCATTACGGTTGTTCTTTTTGCCTTGTTTATTCATCCACATTCACGGATGTACGCCAAGACGTGGTTCCACTAGAACAACCTGCTCTACCCGCACAGGGGTCGCAAATTGTATTGGCTCCTATGGATGCGCATCGTTGGGCGTTGGGTTCTCATTTCTAAGCCGTGGGGCAAGTACTCAAATACAGCGGATTGATTTGGGCCGTCGTTGACGCGTGATCAACGTTGTGTTCTTTCAGCAATCACAAGGTTACGGAGATAACAGCACCCTGGTATCTGCGTGTTGGGGCAGCCGAGTAGGACTGCCTTACGGTACTTGCGCTTCGTGTCGATAGCAACACGGTGTGTGTCGTTGGCCATGTGGGTGCGGATTGTCGTTGGTTGGAGTTTCGCTGGCTGCCGTGTTGGTGCTCTTTGCTAAGCGCAGGGACCCGGAGTCTTCGGTCAACTGGTCGCTTGTGATGACGTGAGACCGGAGAGTTCCTTCTTTAATTCTGCCCGAATTTTATCGATATCGGTGATGTCGACCTTGGGTGCCTTTGGTGCGAGTTGGAGGAGGGTTTCGGTGACGATGGCCGTAGCGATCGCGTTTCGGTACCACTTACGGTCAGCCGGAATGACGTGCCACGGAGCCTCGTCAAATGAGGTAGCGGGAATGACGCGTCCGTAGGCGCGTGCGAAGTTGTTGAAGTGTTCGCGGGTAACGAGGTCACCGGGGGAGAATTTCCAGTGTTTTTCGGGACGGTCAAGACGTCGCAAGAGCCGCTGGCCCTGCACTTCATACGAGACGTGTAGGTAGAGCTTTACGATGACAATGTGCTGTTCGCTCAGGTACTCCTCGAAGCGGTGGATTTCATTAACACGTTGGGTGAATGCCTGATCGTTCATTGTTTTCGCGGCGAGTGGAACGATGAGGTCTTCGTAGTGTGAGCGATTGAAGACGCTGATTTCACCACGTCCGGGAACCGCCTGGTGGATGCGGAAGAGGTAGTCATGGGCTGCCTCAAATGGCGTTGGCACCTTGAAACCATGGACGTTCACGCCTTGAGGGTTCACGCCATCGAAGATGGCTCGGATGGTGCCATCCTTGCCTGCCGTATCCAAACCTTGGAGCACCACGAGCACCCCGTGTGACGCTTGTGCATAGAGGGCCTCCTGGAGTTCGGTGAGTGCCTTGACACTCCGGTGGCGGAGCTGCTTACCCTCTTCCTTGGTAAGGTCTGGTCCCCCAGGTACGTCTGAGGTGTTCGCGTTGAGCTCATGCTTATGGGTGAGGCGGGTGAGCTTTGACCAGTTAGTACTAGGAGTGGTAGTCATAGAGGTGACCTTACTCCAATTTGTGTCGATGCACGGTAGGCTTATCTGCCATCTACGAGTGGTCCTGGCGTGGCGAAGGTGGCAGAGGGTCCGTCGCTAGGAAGAGGGAGCGAAAGCGACATGCAGCTTACCCATAGTGGTGTCAGTAGTTGGCCAGAGTTCTTAATCGTCATCGTGGTCGTCCTGATCGTCGTGCGATTGATCTTTAAACTCGCGGCGGCGGCGCTCTTGCTGATTCTCGTCGTTGCCGCTGGATTGTGGGCGATCGGTGTACTGACCATCCATTGACCGGCTAAAATGTGGGGCCAGCCAACAAGTGGGAAGAGGGCAGCAGGTTGGGGTAACCGATTGCCAAACCGGAAGGCCCCACGGCTCGTACTCGGTAGCGTTGGTTGCACGAGTTCATGACCCCTGCAGGCGACTTGGACAGGAGGATGACTTGTTGTCTCTGCTTGCCAACCTGAGCCAGTCAACACGAGCTAAACAATGTGAGGAGTCCGGCCGCAAAAAACCCCGCCGCCTCTGGGTTGGGAAAGGTGCGTTGGCGACTGGCTCGTGTAAAGCTAGGTTGTCTCGACCAGAGCGCGTGGAAGCGCCAACATACTCGTGGCCATCGTGCGAGTATCAATAATAGCGAAAGAGTATCTCGCCGACCATGGAAGGCTTGGTGGCACCCTCGACCTCGATAGTGACGTCGATCTGAACTTGGACACCACCAGTTACCTCAGTCACCGCAGCGACTTTTGCCCCGAGGCGAATCCGAGCGTTGACAGGCACTGGCGCTGGAAAACGAACACGGTTGGTGCCGTAGTTGACGCCCATGGAGACCCCATCGACTTGGAGCACCTCGGGAAGCATCGCCGACACGAGTGAGAGTGTCAGGAATCCGTGAGCGATAGTCGTCCCAAAGGGACCATTCTTAGCGGCGTCGGGATCGACGTGGATCCACTGATGGTCATCGGTTGCATCGGCGAACATCGTGATCTGCTGCTGGGTAACGGTTCGGTAGGGTGTAAACCCAAGATCGACCCCAACGAGTTGTTTGAGTCCATCGACTCCATGAACTGGTGCTGGCATGCCTTTAGCGTAGCATCATCTCAGCACCAGTTTTATTCAGGCCCTACACTGTTAGGCGAGTAGTGCCTAAAAGAGGAGGGCTCGCAGAGGTTGAATAGCTTATTCCATGAGTACTTAAAGGCATTGCCGGCGCTAGCGGTGGCGTTGGTGCTGGGCGTTGCTGTTGCCTTTTTGATTATCCGTTTTACCCGTTGGATCAATGCGCGCCATCCGAACTCGGTGCGCACGGCTGCCTTACGGAGGTTGCGCGGCCCAACCAGGTCGTTGGTTCCGCTGCTATTGATGCTCGCATCGTTACATTATGTGAAGGTTTCAGTCGCTGCCGAGGTGGACATTCGCCACGCGATCTCCATTCTGCTGGTTGGAGTGGTTGCATGGGGGCTTGCGCGACTGGTCGAGGCAGTGGAGGATGCGATCCTCTACTACTACCACATCGATGCTGCCGATAACTTAAAGGCGAGGAGGTTGCAGACCCAGGTGCGAGTTTTTCGGCGGATTATCGTCGTTGTGATCGCTTTGATCGCTATCGCAGTCGCTCTGTTCTCCTTTCCATCGGTTCGACTCGCTGGCGCTGGCGTGTTGGCTTCGGCCGGCATCATCTCGATTATCGCCGGTATCGCCTCAAAGCCAGTGGCGTCAAACGTGATCGCGGGCATCCAGATCGCTATTTCTCAGCCGATCCGTCTTGACGATGTCGTCGTTATCGAAGGGCACTGGGGACGTGTCGAGGAGATATCGCTCACCTATGTCGTGGTCCGCGTCTGGGATCTGCGACGACTGGTGTTGCCTATCTCCTACTTCATCTCGAACCCCTTCGAGAACTGGACGAAGACGACCGCGGACATCCTCGGCATTGTCCATATCGAACTGGACTACACCGCCCCGGTTCCCACTATTCGCGAGCAGTTTCTCTCGATCCTTGCCTCCTCTCCTGACTGGGATGGCAGTGTGGCCCGCATGCAGGTCACACAGCTTGGGGTATCCACGATGCAACTCCGGTTTGTGATGAGTTCCCCCGATAGTTCAAGGTCATGGAACCTCGAGTGCGAGCTACGCGAGAAGATGATTCTCTTCCTGCAGCAGCAGTACCCAGAGGTACTACCGAGAGTGCGAGCTGAGATGGTTCCGAGTTCCTTGGGGACCCGCTTGAGCGCGTCCGATGCTCATACCAGCAGTAGTAGCGAGGATCAGAATGATCCAAGTATGTCCCAGCTCTTCAATGCGTCATTGATGCCAACTCCTGTCGCGAATTCGCAGAGTGACCAGACCGCAGTGGTACTCGATCCAAGTAGGTCCGAACTTTTTAATACGTCAACCATGCGGAGCACCCCTGCTCAGTCGGCAGAGCTAAGAGGTGGCGGTTCGGCCTAACTTCTCCTCGTCCCCAGCACGGGTTTGGGAGGTAACGGGAGACTAGAATGAGAGGGTGCGCGGAGTCGTTGCGCATAGAAAGTTGCGGAGATGATAGAGGCGTTCGTTCTGGCCCACCTACCTCGAGATGTTCTCGAGGGTCTCTTCGTGGTGGCCATCGGGGGGATGCTCGTGTCGGTGATACGCAAGGTCGCCTCTGGTGAGATGAGGGCGAACTCCTGCCCTCAGTGCCAGCGGCCTACGTCGTCGGCCTATCCTCGCTGTCGGCACTGTGGAGCTTCGTTGGTTTCCAGCGGAGCGTCGGGGAATCGTTCAACTCGGTGAAGGGTTGATCCGCTACGATGAAGCAAAACGATAGTGTGCTCCCTGATGAGGGTGCCAAGCAGCCATACGTTCGTGACATGTTCGACCGGATCGCGGGAACTTATGATGTGGTGAACCGACTGATGACTTTTGGCCTCGATCAAGGGTGGCGTGCTCACTTAGTGCGCGAGATGCACCTAGATCCCAAGGCGCGTGTCCTCGATCTGGCCTGTGGCACCGGAGATTTTCTTAAAGCCTGGTCGGCCAACGGTATGGACGCGTATGGACTCGATCTGTCCTATCGCATGTTGGAGAAGGCCAAGAGGTATGGACCGTTGGTCCAAGGCGTGGGGGAGGCGTTGCCCTTTGGAGACGCGAGTTTTGACGCGGTGAGTTCGGGATTCGCGGTCCGTAATTTCGCGGATTTCGCTGCTGTCTTGACCGAAGTACACCGGGTGTTGCGACCAGGAGGGGTGCTTGGCATCTTGGAGGTCGCAACGCCGAAGAGTCGTTTGGTGCGGGAGCTCCACGGTGTCTATTTTGGTTCGGTGGTGCCTCTTGTTGGGGGCCTGATCTCCGCCGATAGGAGCGCCTACCGCTATCTTCCTGAGTCGGTAGCGTATCTGCCGACGGATGAGCGCTTTCGTCAACTCCTGCAGCAGTCGGGTTTTACCCAGGTGCGACGTATCAACGTCGGATTGGGGGCGGCACAGCTTCTGATTGCTAGGCGGGGAGTGGAGTGAGGTTCCTCTCTGGACTATCGATGGTTGGGTCCTTTGGGTCTGGCCGGCTCTTTGGGTTTATCTCGACTCTGGAGGCGATGCATATCCCCTTCCAGATGGTTGAAGCTGCCGGTAGTCTCTACCTTGGTGTTGGCCAGCCTGAGGAGTGCACGCCCGAAGCAGGACTCGATCGACCGGGCCCGTGTTTTCTCTCGAGTGGGTTCTCGGTAACCGAGTCCTTCGCGTCGCGTTCGTATCCGGTTGTGTTGGTAGCTGGTAAGGATCGCCTGGAGGTTGACGTCTATGAGTCGTCGGCAAGAAGCGCCATGCGTCTCGGTATACTCGAGCTCGCCTCTCAGGTGCGGATGGTGCCCGCGGGACCGCTGCTACAAGGAGAACGGTCCCACGATGTTGGGGCTACTGCTGATCGCGTACGGCTCGCAAAGTTGGCTATCGAACAAGGTCAATTGACAAAGCTTGTCGTCACGGGTCGCGCGACCCAGTCCCTGACCGAGAGCTTTTCCGTTGGGGCGGCGCTTTCTCGGTTAAAAAAGGCACATCCGGCGAGCCATCTCTACTACGTCGACGGCTTTTTTGGGGCCTCGCCCGAGCTGGTAGCCGCCAAGTCCGGCCACCTCCTCTCGCTCCGCCCACTCGCTGGTACCGCCCTGCGGGGTGGTCAGGTGGCGCTCCTGAACTCTGCGAAGGACCTATTTGAGCATCGACTCATGGTCGAGCAGCTCCAGGACGATCTCAGCGGTTACGTGAAGGAGCTCGATATGCCGCGGGCGCCGGTTCTCTTCGATGCTGGACGACTGATCCATTTGGCCACCCCGATGCGGGGTCAGTTGCTACCCGGTGCGAATCTCGTGTCCGTGGTGCTCGCTATCGCACCGACTGCTGCTGTATCGGGTGTGCCGAGGACAACGGCGCTCGAAATGCTAGCGCAGATCGAGCCTTCTCGTGGGATGTACGCCGGGATTATCGGGATTACGGACCCGTTCGGTGACGGGGAAGTGTACCTGGCTATACGGGGTGCCTCCGCCTACCAGGGAACACTTGGGCTGGTCGCCGGTGCCGGCATTGTCGCTGATTCGCAAGCCGACGCTGAGGTGGCCGAGATCGAGGCAAAGTTTGATGTGGTCACTCGTGCCTTGAATCCACGTTAGGGTGGATACGTATGCCTGACATTCTACGGGTACGGGGTGCACGAGAGCATAACCTCAAAAATATTTCTGTGGACATTCCGAGGGATCGTCTTGTTGTCTTTACCGGCCTCTCCGGCTCTGGGAAGAGTTCGCTGGCCTTTGATACGATTTTTGCCGAGGGGCAGCGGCGCTATGTGGAGTCGCTTTCTTCCTATGCTCGTCAGTTCTTGGGGTTGATGGAGAAGCCGGATGTGGACTTCATCGAGGGTCTCTCTCCGGCGATATCTATCGACCAAAAAACCGCCTCGCATAACCCGCGCTCAACCGTCGCCACAGTGACTGAGATCTATGACTACCTGCGACTGCTGTTCGCTCGCATTGGGCACCCGCATTGCCCACAGTGTGGGTTGGAGGTATCCCAACAGACCCCGCAGGAGATCGTCGACCTTATCTCGTCGACTTTTGATGACCGTCGAATCATGATCGCAGCACCGGTCGTACAGGCACGCAAGGGTGAGTATCAATCGCTCCTTGATGACCTGACCAAGCAGGGTTTCGCCCGGGTAATGATCGATGACGAGCTTGTGGAACTGGCCGATCGCAAACAGGTAACACTTGAGCGCTACGAAGCGCACACGATCTCAGTGATCGTTGATCGACTTCGGGTCACGCCAGCAGATCTACGAAGGCTGATCGAGTCGACCGAGACAGCGCTTGGTGTTGCGCACGGCCGTGTTGACGTCCTTGAAGTTGGCGAAGATCGTCAAGTCGTGCGCGTAGAGCGGTACTCTGAGGAGTTGGCCTGTGTCGCTTGTGGCATCTCTCTGGGACACCTTGAACCGAGGAACTTCTCCTTTAACTCCCCCTTCGGAGCCTGTCCCGTCTGTTCGGGGTTGGGCATGCGATTCGAGGTTGATGAGGAACTTGTGTTGCCCGATGCTTCGCGTTCATTGGTGCAAGGCGCGGTTGCCCCCTTCGGCGCGCTCCGTGCCGACTACCTCGAGCACATGCTCGAACGAGTGGCCAAGGACTACAAGATTCCGCTCACCAAGCCGGTGGGTTCACTCGATGAGGAGCAGCGAAGGATCATCCTCTACGGAGTCGACGAGAAGGTGAGCCATGAGTACGTTGATCGGCGTGGTCGTGAGCGTTCCTATAGTTTTACCTATGAAGGCGTCGTCAACTTTTTGAAACGTCGTCATGCGGAGGTGGAGACTGACACCGCGCGGGCCATTATCGAATCCTACATGCGACAGGTGCCGTGTGAGGGCTGTGATGGGACGAGATTGAAGGCCGAGGCGCGTGCGGTTACCGTTGGTGGTATCGCGATCGATCAGTTGGTCGCTCTGCCCATCGGCGATGCACTGGCTCGGGTGATCGATTTCGATCTCGACGATCGCGAACGTCAGATCGCTGTCCAGATTTTGAAAGAGATCATTGCGCGGCTGCGCTTTCTCGTCGATGTTGGCCTCGACTACTTGACCCTAGCGCGCAGCGCGGTTACGCTATCCGGCGGCGAGGCGCAGCGGATTCGACTCGCCTCCCAGATTGGATCCGGACTCGCTGGAGTGCTCTACGTCCTTGACGAGCCCTCGATCGGTCTGCATCAACGCGATAACCATCGACTGATTGATACGCTCTTGAGACTCCGGGACCAGGGGAACACGGTGATTGTCGTTGAACATGACGAAGATACGATTCGAGCAGCGGATCATATCGTCGATATTGGCCCAGGCGCTGGCGAACACGGAGGAGAGGTCGTCTTCGAGGGTGGAGTAAAGGAGTTGCTGCGTTCCAAGACCTCGTTGACTGGCGCCTATCTTTCCGGCAAAAAGAGCGTTCCACTCCCTCCAACCCGACGAGAGGCAGTCCGCGGTTTCATTACCGTTCTCGGTGCGAGCGAACATAACTTGAAAGAGCTCGACGTAGCCTTTCCTGTCGGTCTCTTTACCTGCGTGACGGGGGTGGCTGGGTCTGGAAAGTCGACCTTGGTGAACGAGATCCTCTTTAAAGCTGCGCGCGCCCAGGTCAACCGATCTCGTGATGTCCCTGGTAGACATAAGGGTTTGACCGGTCTTGAGCTGATCGACAAAGTGATCGACATCGACCAATCGCCGATCGGTCGTACACCACGATCAAATCCTGCCACCTATACAGGGATGTTCGACCATGTCCGTAAGCTCTTTGCGGAGATGCCAGAGTCGCGGGCGCGTGGGTACAAGCCGGGTCGCTTCTCCTTCAATGTCAAGGGTGGAAGATGTGAAGCCTGTAGCGGGGAAGGCACCATTCGCATCGAGATGAACTTCTTGCCCGACGTCTTTGTCACCTGCGAGGCGTGTCATGGCGCTCGCTTTAACCGAGAGACGCTAGAGGTGACCTATCGCGAGCGTTCCATCGCAGATGTGCTGGCAATGCCGATCGAGGAGGCGCGTGAGTTCTTCGCTCGGCAGCCGCCGATTGTGCGGCATCTGATCACCTTGGATGAGGTTGGATTGGGCTATGTCCGGCTTGGACAGCCAGCGACGACGCTCTCAGGCGGTGAGGCCCAGAGGGTCAAGCTGGCGAGCGAGCTGGCGAGACGATCGACGGGTAAAACGCTCTATATTCTTGACGAGCCGACAACTGGACTGCACTTTGAGGATGTTCGTAAGCTTTTGGTCGTGCTCCACTCATTGGTCGATCAGGGTAACACGGTCGTCGTGATCGAACACAATCTTGACGTCATCAAGACGGCTGACTACCTCATCGATCTGGGGCCAGATGGAGGGGATCGTGGGGGACAAGTGCTGGCGACGGGGACACCGGAGGAGGTGGCACGTGCTTCCATTAGCTACACAGGGCAGTTTTTAGCGCCGTTGTTGCATCGTGATTGAGCGCCTCGAAAAGTCCTCCATCCCTGACCAACCCGGCTCCTATCAGTTCCGAGATGCCGAAGGCAGGGTGATCTATGTTGGCAAGGCTAAGTCCCTCCGCTCCCGTGTTTCGAGTTATTTTGTTAACCCACAGAGCCTGACGGGTAAAACGCGAGCGATGTTAGCGGTGGCGGAGTCGGTCACCTGGATCACGGTGGCGACTGACGCCGAGGCGTTCATGCTCGAGTACTCGCTCATCAAGGAGCACCGACCGCGCTATAACATCAGATTGCGCGATGACAAGAGTTATCCGATGATTGCGGTCACCACAAATGAGGAGTGGCCGCGGGCAATGCTTGTGCGTGGAGCCCGCCGCCCAAAGGTGCGCTATTTTGGCCCCTATGTGAGTTCAGGTGCCGCCAGAGAGACCCTTGAACTGCTGCTGCGAGCGTTGCCACTGCGAAGCTGCTCACCCGCTAAGTTAGCTCGCCACACACGTGACGGGCGTCCTTGTCTGTATTATCACATCGGTCGCTGCGCTGGCCCGTGTATTGGTGCGGTGACGCACGCGGAGTACAGCGATATGGTGGAGAGGGTCTCCCAGTTTCTTGGGGGGCAAGGGGCACAGCTTGCCGAGGGGATCACGGCCAAGATGCGGCAAGCCGCTGCGGACCTTGAATTTGAACAGGCGGCACGATTCCGAGACCAGCTGCAGGCGATCACGAGTGTCCTCGAGCGACAGGAGATGGTCATCAGTCGCGATGGTGACCTCGATGTTTTTGGATTCAACGCCGATGAACTCGAGGTCAGTCTTCAGGCGCTACGGGTTCGTGCTGGTCGCGTCGTTGGCACCAACGGTATCGTCGTCGATCTGGTAGAGGACTTCACTGAAGCGGAGATGCTCACGCGGGTGATCGAGCTTTACTATGCGGAGAAGGCCTTCGATTATCCGTCGCGAGTGATCCTCCCGGCCCCCATCGCTGACCAAGAGCGACTTGAGCGTCTCTTGAGTGAGCTTGCCGGTAGGAGAGTGGTGTGTAGTACCGGTAGGCGGGGTCGGCCCCGCGCCCTTGTGGCGACGGCGACGGAGAATGCACGTCAGGAGTTCCGACGACACCGCATGCATCGGGCGACGGACCATAACGCCCGTGCCGAGGCGCTCGTCGATCTACGGGAGCGACTTGGCCTCCGCGAAGCACCGCTACGTATCGAGTGCTATGACATGAGTCATCTGCAGGGCACCAACTATGTCGGCTCGATGGTGGTGATGGAGGATGGGCTCATGAAAAATCGGGACTACCGTCATTTCAGCGTCTCCATTCCAAAGAACGATGACTTCGCCGCTATGGAGGAGGTCTTGCGTCGGCGCCTGGCAAGACTGGTCGCAGAGGAGCCCGAGACACTCGATCGGAGTAGGCGTTTCGCCTATCGGCCGAACCTGATCCTACTCGATGGTGGTGCTGGCCAGCTGTCCGTTGGCAGCAAAGTCTTCGCAGAGCTCGGTTTGAGTGAGACGATCGAGCTTGCCTCGCTGGCCAAGAGTTTTGAGGAGGTCTATCGTCCCGAGTTGAGTGAGCCCCTGCGTCTGCCGCGCGGCAGTCAGGCACTGTACCTGTTGCAGACACTTCGGGACGAGTCGCACCGCTTTGCGATTACCTATCATCGACGCCGACGCACGATCACCGCCGAACAGTCGATTCTTGACCAAATACCTGGTCTTGGGCCAAAACGCAGAGCCAGGCTGTTGGAGCACTATGGCTCGGTCTTTGAGATCGCGCAAGCCTCGCCGGCGGATCTTGTCGCGACCAGAATCGTCCCCGAGGCGGTGGCCACGCAACTTCTTGAGCAACTGACTAAAGTCTACGGTACGAAGAGCAGCTCAAGCGAGGAGTAAAGGTGGATCTCGAAGCGTTTCGTTCGCTGCCGGAGTGGCCAATGATCTTGCGTGACTCGTGGGAGACCAATGCAGGTTGGTGGCAGGCAGGATTTACAGAGGGAAGTGACGTCGAGTACGAGGAACAGATCAAGCCGATCGTTCGTGTCGGTCTCGGCGGTGCTCATCGTATCCTCGATCTCGGTGGAGGTGACGGGCAGTTGGCTCGGGTTCTCGCCGCGGATGGCGCAAGTACCGTGGTGCTCGATAGTTCTGCAGCCCAGCTACAGACGGCGCATCATCGAGGCTCCTCTGTGGTGCTAGCGACCGGTGCAGCGTTGCCATTTCGCGATGGCAGTTTCGACGGCGTACTCATCTGTTTGGTGCTCGAGCATGTGGTGGAACTCGATGAGGTTCTCGCTGAGGTAGCTCGAGTGCTCGAACCAGGTGGCCGGTTCCTGCTGATGCTCAATCATCCGATTTTGCAGACACCGGGCTCGGGTTTCATCGATGATGTCGATCTCGGCGAGCAGTATTGGCGTCTTGGCCCTTATCTGCGAGAAGACATCCAGATGGAGGAGGTCGATGCCCAGATTTTTGTCCCCTTTGTGCATCGACCACTCTCTCGCTACCTCAATGGAGCCAGTGCGCGAGGTTTGATGCTGGTGAGGATGGAGGAGCCGCCACCGCCCCCCGGGTTCGTTGCGAGAGCCGAAGAGTATCTCCAAGTCCAGGAGTATCCGCGGCTCCTGGTGCTCCACTTTGAGCGACGCCCATGAGTCAGCTTGTCGTCGTCGCTGGGATGTCGGGAGCCGGGCGCTCCACTGCTGGTGCCGCACTCGAGGATGCGGGATGGTTCGTCATCGATAATCTTCCGTTGTCGCTGATCTCGAAGGTCGTTGAACTGGGGACACAAGGGAGTATCGAGAAACTAGCGTTGGTGCTCGGGTACCCCTCGAACAACAACTTTGATCAGCTGGTTGAGCTTATCGACGAGCTCAAGGCCGCCCCGATTGCTGTCCATGTGATTTTTCTTGAGGCACGGGATGATGTGCTGATCTCGCGATTTGAGGGGACGAAACGACGGCATCCGATGGCCGCGGAAGGACTCGCACCGGCGATCGCGCTCGAGCGAGTAGCGCTTGCAAAGGTGCGGAATCTTGCTGATGTCATTGTCGAAACCTCCAACCTCAGTGTGCACGACCTCCGTGCGCAGACGTTGGAGCTCGCTGACCCCACGGCCCTTCGTCAGCGGTTGCAGGTCCAAGTGACCTCCTTTGGCTACAAGTATGGAATCCCACTGGACGCCGATTTGGTGTTTGACGCTCGCTTTCTTCCTAATCCCTACTGGTATTCGCAGCTGCGAGCGAAATCCGGCCTGGATGAGGAGGTGCGCACGTTTGTGCTGGCACAGCCGGATACGGAACCCTTTCTTGAGCACCTTTGGCCGCTTATCGAGTTCCTGCTCCCGCGTTTCGTGACGGAGGGCAAGGCCTACCTCAACGTGGCTATTGGCTGCACCGGAGGGCGCCATCGCTCGGTTGTCGTCGCCGATGTGGTGGCTCGACGTATTGGGCAAGCCGGCTTTCCTGTGTTGCTCTCGCATCGGGATTTGGAGCACAGCGAGTAATGCGTGCCGTGGCGCTGGGAGGAGGCCATGGTCTGGCGGCCTCGCTGGAGGCCCTGCGTATGATCGCCGACGAGGTGACGGCCATCGTTGGGGTCGCTGACAACGGTGGTTCAAGTGGCCGATTGCGGCAGCTTTGGCGCGACTGTCCGGCGCTTGGCGATGCGCGCCTAACTGTTTCAAACCTCGTAGGGGTCGATTCAGGACTCGGTGAGCTCCTAGAGTACCGGTTCCAAACGGGCGAACTGGCTGGCCACGCGCTTGGCAACTTGGTCCTCTTTGGTCTTCTCGAGAAAACCGGCAGTCTCGATGCGGCGCTCCAATATCTTGGATCACTCGGCAATCTGCATGAACGAGTACTGCCTGCAAGCAATGCAGCGCTCGAGCTTCGTGGCGTAGATCGAGCTGGTCAGCCGTTGCTGGGACAACTCGCCGTCCATTGGTCTCCGTCGGTTGCGCGGGTCTGGGTGGTCCCGGAGGTCCCTCCGCTCGCGGAGGTGACCAAGGAGCTGATGATGGCCGATCTGGTCGTGCTCGGCCCGGGGTCACTCTACACCAGTGTGTTGGCGACTGCGCTAGCTCCAGGGCTTCTAGCTGCTCTCGAAGAGACGCGAGCGGTTGTGGTCTTTGTCGCGAACCTCGCTCCTCAAGAGGCTGAGACGCGTGACTATGATGAGGAGATGACCGTCCACGCCCTGTTGGATCACGGCATCCGTCCGGATGTGGTCCTTGTCCACCGTGCTCGGACTCCGGACGCCGCTCCGATGGACCTCGCTCGAGACGGTGTGATGCACGTGTGGGAGGGGCCGCTCAGCGATGATGGGGTGGGGCATGCTCCGCTTTTGCTAGCGCAAGCCCTCGATTGGGCCGCCCACCTCCAGCGCTGAACGGCTGCGCAGGTTCCGAGGAATGCCGATGCGGGGTGGAGCGCCGCTAGAGTTGACCCGTACCGAGATGGTTGAGGGGTAATCGAGGAGCAGACCGTCGCCTAACGTGGGTGCAGCGGAATTTTGATAACGGCTGATCGATGAGACGACAAGGGGGCCGAATGGCATATCGTGTAGCAATTAATGGTTTTGGACGGATCGGGCGTAGCTTTGTCAGGGCGGTGGTGGCCGGCAATCAACCCGTTGAGATTGTAGCGATCAATGACCTCACTTCGCCGAGTGTGAACGCGCACCTGTTGGCTCACGACTCTACGCAAGGGCGTTTCCCTGGGGAGGTACGCCTCGACGGTGGCGATCTAGTCGCTGGCGATCAGCGAATGCGGGTGCTCAGCGAACGTGACCCCGCCGCGCTTCCGTGGGGAGATCTTGGCGTCGATTGCGTGATTGAGTCGACGGGCATCTTCACCGACGGTGAGCGTGCTGCCGCTCACCTTCGTGCGGGCGCCAAGCGGGTGGTGATCTCTGCACCGGCCACCAACGTGGACGGAACCTTTGTGATGGGTGTCAATGACGCCCAATATGATCCAGAGCGGCACAAGATCATCTCCAACGCCTCGTGCACGACGAACTGCTTCGTGCCGATGATCAAGGTACTAGAGGACTCCTTTGGGGTGAATCAAGGCCTGATGACGACGGTCCACGCCTATACCAACGATCAGAACTTGTTGGACCTACCGCATACGGATCTTCGGCGGGCGAGAGCCGCTGCGGTGAACATCGTTCCAACGTCGACTGGCGCGGCCCGGGCGACGTCACTGGTGATACCGGCGATGCAAGGACGGCTCGATGGGGTCGCGATTCGTGTCCCCGTCGCTGACGGTTCGCTTACCGACGTGACGGCGGTGGTGCGTGGCTCCTGCACGGCGGAGGAGGTGAACCGTGCGTTCCACGAGGCGGCACGCCATGGGGACCTCGCCAACGTGCTGGTCTACTCAGAGGAGCCCCTTGTGTCTACCGATATCGTCGGTTCACCCGCTTCATGTACCTTCGATTCGTTGCTCACTAAGGTGCTTGACCTTGGGAATGATACGAGCTTGGTAAAGATTTTTGGCTGGTATGACAACGAGTGGGGTTATTCATCGCGCTTGGTTGATCTCGCCATGCTGGTAGGGAAAGGTATTGGTAGCCTGTGACGCCATCGGCGATTCCAAGTATCGATGATCTGACGTTGAGCCCTGGGCGGCGGGTGCTGTTGCGCGCGGACTTGAATGTCCCGCTTCGTAGTGGACCTGATGGCACCCAAGTGGTCACCGATCAGTTTCGTATCGAGGCCGCCCTCCCAACGATCGAACGGTTGCGGGCATCCGGTGCGGAGGTGGTGGTGTGCTCCCATCTTGGAAGACCCAAGGGTTACGACCCGACGCTCACGATGGAGCCCGTGCGCGCGATTATCGCGGCCCACTTTCCAGAGGTCGAGGTATTAGAGAACTTGCGCTTTGATCCAAGGGAGGAGGCGAATGATCCCGTGTTCGCGGCTCAGCTCGCCAACGGATTCGATGCCTATGTCAACGATGCGTTCGGAGTCTCTCACCGACGTCATGCCTCGATCGTCGGGGTCCCACCATTGCTGGAGTCAGCCGGTGGTATCACCTTGCTGGAGGAGGTCAAGCATCTGACACTGTTGCTTGAGATGCCAGCACGTCCCTACGTGGCCGTGCTGGGTGGAGCAAAGGTCTCCGACAAGCTCGGTCTGCTCAATGCGCTGGTGCAACAGGTGGACACCCTGCTCGTTGGTGGCGGCATGTGTTTTACCTTTCTCGCTGCCGAGGGTCTTGAGGTCGGTGATTCCTTGGTCGAGGAACAGATGATTGATCAGTGCCAGCATCTGCTGGCAACGGGGAAAGTGGTGCTCCCCGTCGACGTCATGGGACTTGCGACGAGTGACAGTTTTGGACCGAATGGTGGAGCGAGCGAGGCGCAGCGCTTTGGACTCGGTGTGCCCGCAGGTTATCGAGGACTTGACATCGGCGCGGCGACGGTTGAGCGTTTTAGTGAAGTCCTGGTCGGGGCTCGTTCAATCCTCTGGAATGGGCCGATGGGGGTCTTTGAAGATCCCCGATTCCGATCGGGAACCGATGGAGTTGCCGCGGCGATCGGACGCTCTGATGCCTACAGTGTCGTCGGTGGTGGCGACTCAGTCGCCGCACTGCATCAGGCAGGGTTGGCCCACAACGTATCGCATCTGTCCACCGGCGGTGGGGCGACACTCGAGTATCTTGAACACGGAGACCTGGTAGGGTTGGCCGCCTTACGCCATTCAAGGGAGCCTTGATGAGCCGCAAGTATGACGATCTCGTACCCAACCCAGATCCGGTGAGTCATCGAGTACGGCTTATCTCGGCGAATTGGAAGATGAATCTCAATCATCTTGAGGCGATCGCGCTGGTGCAGAAGCTGTACCACCTTTTGCGACCCGAAGATTTTCGGTACGCCGAGATCAGCATCCACCCCCCCTTCACCTCGTTACGTTCGCTACAGCTCAGTTTTGAGGCCGATCGAATGCCATTTACGCTTGGTGCTCAGAACGTCTCTGACGAGCCCTCTGGTGCGTTCACCGGAGAGGTGTCCGCATCGATGCTTGCCAAGCTCGGTGTGGGTTATGTCATTGTCGGACACTCTGAACGTCGTCGTCTTTTTGGTGAGACCTCCGAGGAGGTGGCTCGTAAGGCGATCGCCGTCCAGGCAATGGGGATGCGTCCAATCATCTGCATCGGAGAATCGAGTGAACAACGTCAGGCAGACCAGACGCTGCAGGTGCTCACCGACCAACTCGATCCGGTGCTTAGCACCTATCCAGTCAAGGCTCTCGAGGGGATTGTGATCGCGTACGAGCCGATCTGGGCGATAGGGTCTGGCGAACCGGCCGATCCAGAGGTGGTCGAGGAGGTTGGTGGATCTCTTCGCCAACTGCTGACGGAGCGAGTCGGATCAGCGACGGCCGCACAGATCCGCCTTCAGTATGGAGGATCCGTGCATCCGGGGAATGCCCACGAGTTCATGAGTCTTGGGGCGATCGATGGTCTTTTAGTTGGAGGCGCTAGCCTGGATGCAGATACTTTTGCCCAGTTGGTCAAGAGTTGCTAGCTCAGGAGATGGCGAATGAGTTGGACTAGACTAGCAGGTGCGAGCTGGTCCAGAACAAGGTTGCTTGAAGCTGGCTCGAACAGGGCTGGCTCGAACAGGGCTGGCTCGAACAGGGCTGGCGCGAACAAGGTTGGCTCGAACAGGGCAGTCGCCGGTTGTGCATCCGCCTGACGGATGATGTGGAGATTTGATTGGAGATTCGGTGTTAACAGCGATTCTGGTGGTTCTTGAGGTAGCGTCCTCGCTGGGGATGCTTGTCTTTGTTCTTCTCCACTCTGGCAAGGGCGGTGGGCTGTCGGATCTCATGGGGGGTAGTGTCGGCTCGGCTGCTGCGGGCTCTACGGTGGCTGAACAGAACCTCGATCGAATCACGATCGTGTTGGCCTGTATCTTTGCATTTTCGGCCGTAGCGCTGGGGCTGAGGCTCTAAAGCTCCGGTCTCGAGTACACACGGGCACTCTTGGGCCTTCGTGCGTACCTTGCGGGCGAGCTTTGATGGGGTTTCTCAGTTAATGATCAGGCTTTTCTGCCGATAAGGCAGTATGGATGAGTCGTTGGTTCGGTACTTGGAGGTACTGCAAAGACCGTTGGCACTGGTGGAGGCAGACCGGGTGCGATGGGCGAACAGTGCGCTAGCGGATCTGCTTGCCGTAGCCCGCGAGGATCTAGTTGACAGCACTCTTCCTATCGTGGGTGGACTCAACCTCGATCGCATCCGTCGTAGTTCCACTGAGGTCGCACTCCGACATACGACTGGTTATCTTCTCGATGTGGTGGTCACCACGACTCTCGTCTCAACAACGACTTGGATGTTGGAGTTTGCCATGGCCGACTACGAGGATCATAAGAGCGCGGATTATTTCCGTAAGCTTCAAGCGCTCGCTGACAACCTGCCCATCGGGATCCTCATCTCGGAGACGGGTTTGCGGATCGGTTACGTGAATAACTCCTTGGCGACTATCTTTGGCTTGATACCGTCGGATATGTTAGGAATGGGCTGGCTGGATGCATTTGCTGAGCAGGATCGAGGGATGCTCCGGGGACTCGCACTCACGGCTTTGACTGGGGTCCCGGTCCGTACCACCATGGTGGTCTCGACTCAACACATCGACCTACGCACACTCGATATTGCGTTGATTCCAGTCACCTCACGCGATGCCAGTGTCTCCTTCATCGGTACGATACAGGATGTGACCGAACAGGTCGCCAACGAAGCTCGTCTAAGTTTTGAGGTTGACCACGATGCACTGACGGGATTGGCAAACCGACGGCGGCTTGAGAGCGATATCACCGACCGCCTAGCGCGTCTGTCGAGCGGGGAGCTCAAAGGAGCCATGATTGGATTCTGTGATATTGATAACTTCAAGCTGATCAACGACACCTTGGGCCATCTCGCTGGAGATCGTGTCCTTATCGAGGTGGCCGATCGGCTCCAAGAGGCTGGCCTAGCTGCCTATCGATTTGCTGGTGACGAGTTCGTTGTCTTGATCGATGAGGATCCTCGATCAGTTCGCGAGATCGAGATGGTGTTGGCTGACACGATCTCGAATGCCATTGCCATCGGCACCGCCTTCCTTACTGTGAACACCTCTGTTGGTGTCACACCGATTGAGGCGGGGGATACGGCGAGCGAGGTGATCCGCAAAGCGGATCGTGCGATGTATGCCCGTAAGCAGATGAGGGCTTCGTAGTGCGCAGTATTGAGGTGGCACTTGCTGGGGTCGCTAACGGTGAGTTGCTCGCTGAAATCATGGCGGCAGTCGGGGACGAGTCGGTTGGTTTTCACGAGATCGCTGATCTGGTGACGCGTGACAGTGTGTTGGCGACAGAGGTGATGCGGGTAGCGAACTCTCGCTACTACGGGTTGGCTGGTATCGTACAATCCTTGCAGTTCGCCTGCTCGGTCGTTGGTGTACTCGGGTTACGAAGCATTACTCTCAGCGAATTAGGTCGGCGTGGAGGGCACTGTCCCAATGAACTCAATCTTATGAGCCAAGCCATCGCAACGAAGGCGGGGGTTCGGGCTGAGGCCGAGGGGTTCGATGCCCAGGTAGCGATCGCCGCTGGACTAGTGGTCAACTTAGGGCTGGTGTTGATAGCCCAGCAGGACCCGGTTGGATTTGTCGAGCTGGGTCAGTTGCCCCCTTTGCAACGTGAGGCCTTTGAACGTGAGCACTATGGGGAGACGAGCGCCGAGATTACGATGCGAGCCCTACAACACTGGTGCTTTCCCGATGCCTTTATTGCTTCTGTCGGCCAGCAGGGCGATGATCGGCTCGGTTCCATTCTTCGCGAGGTGATCGAAGAGGTCCAGGCTCACGCCGATTGGGATGTTGTCTCATCCTGATCCCTCGAAGTGCGATGGGGTAGGCTACGATTGGGGCTATGGGTTTGTATCGTTTGGACTTCGCAGATTTGCTGTTGCAGCGTGCGTCTTCCCCGTTTGAACTCGAGGTTCTCCCCAACGGGAAACGACGCTATCGACACGTACCGCGGTCGATGGCGGCGACCATGGAGTACTTCGATCGCTTTGGAGAACGCGAATACCTAGTTTTTGAGGATCAACGCGTCACCTACGCTGAGGCCAAGGAACGCATCATTGGCATCATCAGAGCCTTCGAAGCTATGGGGCTTGAGCCCGGAGACCGCGTCGCTATTGCGATGCGGAATTTTCCGGAGTGGGTGTTTAGCTTCTTTGCCATTACGGCTGCTGGGTTGATTGCGGTTCCGCTGAACGCCTGGTGGTCGGTGGACGAACTGGTCTATGGCCTCACCGATTCGGGAGCCAAGCTCGCTATCCTCGATGAGGAGCGGGCGGCGATGCTCCAGGGCCGGGTTGCGATGAACCTATGGCTACGCGGTGATACCGAGCTGTCACTTGCCCCGTCGTTGGCGCTGCTCGACGATCGAGTACGGGATGGGGCGTCACGAGAAGGGATGATCCGCGAGGTCGGAGGTGCTGGGCCAGCTGCTATCTTCTACACGTCGGGGACCACTGGTCGACCCAAAGGAGTGGTCCTGGGGCACGAGAACCTCCTCCAAGCACTTTTTAACGCCCTCTATTTGGGTGCCCGTACAGTGCTACGAGCGGGAGGTGATCTGTCGGAGAGCCAAGATCAAGCGGTGAACTTGGTGAGTATTCCTCTTTTCCATGTGACTGGCTGTGTGGCCATTCTTCTGCCTGGAACCGCTACCGGGGCGAAGTTGGTGTTGAGCCGCCGATTCGACGCGCTCGAGGCTCTGGCGTTGATCGAGCGTGAACGGGTGACGTCTTTTGGTGGAGTCCCCACGGTTGCCCAACAGATTCTGCGCCATCCGGACCGTGACCGGTTCGATCTGTCGTCGGTCAAGGTGGTGAGCTATGGCGGTGCCCCATCAGCCCCCGAACTCGTTCGAATGATCGGACGGACTTCAGCCGAGATGATGCCCGGTAATGGCTATGGCCTCACGGAGACTGCAGGTCTGGTGACCTTTAACAATGGCACATCCTATCAAGAACGACCGAGCTCGGCAGGTCCGCCGGTACCGGTTACCGACATCAAGATAGTGGACTCGTTGGGAGACGAGGCAGATGACGGTGAGGCAGGTGAGCTCTTGGTGCGTGGTCCGACCGTCTTTGGGGAGTACTGGGGAAAGCTGGCTGAAACGCAGGCGGTCTTCGAGGGGGACTGGTTCCGCACCGGTGATATTGCGACGATCGATAGCGATGGTTACCTGACGATTGTGGATCGCCTGAAGGATCTCATCATCCGAGGTGGCGAGAATGTGGCTACCGTCGAGGTGGAGAATGCTATCTTTGAGTATCCTGAGGTGGAGGATGTCGCGGTTTTTGGTTATCCCGATGAGATCCTTGGTGAACGCGTAGCGGCGGTGGTGGTCACGCGGGCGTCGTCCTTCGATCCTGATGCGCTCCGTGCTTTCCTCTCGACGAGGCTGGCGGCCTTTCAAGTTCCTGACATCATCGAGGTTCGACGGAGGGCCCTACCGCGTAACGCGGCCGGGAAACTTCTCAAACGCAGCCTCCGTGAGGAGTACTTTCACCAAGAGTCGAGGTGATGTAGTCCTGCCAGAGGAGATCATCACGCTCGTTGGATCCTTGACGGTCGGGAGCTTATTGATAAGCGAAACCCGTGAAGAGCGATGCCCTTGATGAGTCGGTGATCGCGGGGTTGTGGCATAGTGCCATCAGGTAGTGAAGATTGCAGCGATAAGAGAGGGACCCCGTGACTGCAGTGCTCGCTGCAAGGAATCGTGCAACTCCATTGCACTCTCTACGGTGGTTGCTGGTACCCCGAAGGCCTCGGCGAGTCGTGCGTGATCGAGAGGAGGGTGATCAAGCGAAAGAAGTTTTTCGGCCTCCTCATTCGCAGCGTCGGGGCCAAGGCGGTCGAGTTCGAAGTGGAGAATGCCGTAGCTCCTGTTGATCAGTATGATGGTGACGATGTTGAGTCCTTGGGCGCTATGGGTCCAGATCGCTTGGGGTGCATAGAGCGATGATCCGTCAGCGATGAGGGCCAAAACCTGACGATCGGGGGCAGCGAGTGCCGCCCCAATCGCAAGCCCGAGACCGTGACCAATCGCGCCGCCGGTGAGTGCAGGGAGCCATGCATGTGGGGGTGCATCAGCAGTAGCCTCTTCGAGGTTGATGCCAAGGGTATTGCTTTCGTCGACGACGATCGCCTCTCCCGGAAGGAGATGCGCCACAATCGAGGCAAAGTTGCTGGCGTTGAGTGGACCGGCGAGGTCGGGTGCAGAGGGTGCTGCGTCATGGATAGGGGCTGCGGTAGCGTTAAGCGGGGTGGCCTTGTGAGGCGTCAGCAACTGATCGGTGGCACTTCGGGCCCTTATTGGATTTGTGGTGACCGTGATGATCTCACAGCCGTCGGGCACCAAGCGGTCCGGCAGATGTGGATAGCCGAAGAAGGGGACAGGGGGTGTCCCTCCGATGACAATGACGTGTCGGGTGCCTTCGAGTGCCGCTATCGCCATCTCCGGCAGGTAGGGTAGGCGCCGGATTGGGGGTGTTGTCGGGCCACGATCGATCCGAGTGGGGAAGGTGTTGGTCCATAGGTGAAGGTGTTCTCGGCTGGTCAGGCGGTGAAGGCTTTCGTGACCGTCGCGAGTCAGTAGGTCACCTCCGACGACGACGGTTGTTGTCCCAGTGGGGTCATCGAGCGCTACCCGTGCCCGAGCGATGGTCGCTGTGTCAAGCCCGACCACGGGCGACGGGCGAGTGGCCAAAGGGGCGATCTGTCCAAAGTTACCCCAGGAGAGGTCGCTCGGCACGATCACGGTGACGATCCCTGGCATGTCTTCGAGGGTGAGGTAACTTGCCATAGCACCGATATGGCGCGGATGTTGGTCGGGGGTCGCGCGGAGGACCGTCTTTGAGAAGGTCTGCGCAAGGCCCTCGATGTCGGATGCAAGCGGCGGATCCTGGACCCTGACCGCTGGACTATGGTCGCCGACGATGACGACGACTGGAGAGTGTGCGCGCTTGGCGTTATGTAGCGAGGCGATGGCGTTGGCGAGGCCCGGTCCGAGATGGAGGAGAATGGCAGAAGGACGTCCGGTCATCCGCGCTACGCCATCAGCAGCTCCCGCCGCTACACCTTCAGAGAGAGTGAGTATAGGACGAGGGGTGCGCGATAGTCCAAGCGCGGCGACGAAGTAGATTTCCGTGGTGCCCGGATTGGTGAAGAGATACTCGACACCACCATCACGCAGGCCGGTGAGAAGGTGTTGTGCTCCGGTAGTCATAGTAGCTTCCCAGGGTTGAGTAGGTTGTCGGGATCAAAGACGGACTTGATGGAGTGGAGGAGACCGAGGCGAGGAGGTGGCTCTTGCTCGAGGAAGAGCTGTCGCTTGGCCACTCCGATGCCATGCTCGCCGGAGACGGCACCACCGATGCTGGTCGCGAGGTGTACGATGGCGGTTGCTGCCGCATGGCACTCGACGGGATCGGACGCAAAGAGCGAGAGGTGCACATTGCCGTCACCGACGTGCCCGGTGCCAACAAGGAGGGTGTCGTGTTCGCGAGCGCAGCTGGCGGCGCCAGCGAAGAGTGTGGCCAGTTGTGAACGGGGCACCACCGTATCGAGTATGATTGTTGCCCCAAGGGCCTTGACGGTCCAGAATGCCGCTTCGCGGGCGTTGATCAGACCTTGACGTTGACCCTCATCGAGCAGGTACTGTTCAGTGGAATGATGAACGTTGAGCAGCCCCATCACTTCATTGAGTTGCCACGAGAGATCTTCGTCGCTCATGGCTTCGAGTTCGATCATGAGGTAGGCACTAGTGGTTGCGGCGACGTTGGCGCTCACGCCGAGGCTCACACCTGCGTGTTGGGCCATCGCAGCGAGACCGGTCGCCTCGACGTACTCCAAGATGCTGGGGAGTAGGCCGCGTTCGGGAATGCTCACGACTGCGTTGGCGAGATCTTCAAAGTTCCGGAAGCTCGCCAAGATCAGCGTTCGAGTGTGTGCGCGGAGGCTGAGACGTACGAGGACTTCGGTGACCAATGCGAGCGTTCCTTCCGAACCAATGAGGAGCTGGGTGAGGTCATAGCCAGAGCTCGTCTTCACATACGCGCCGCCCGACCGAGCTCTGATTCCGCTCCCAGTGACGAACGCGAGTCCAAGTACATTGTGACGTGTCACCCCATACTTCATGGCTCGCATTCCGCCAGCGTTGGTTGCGACGTTGCCGCCGAGGGTGGCTGACATCTCTCCCGGATAGACAGGGTAGAAGTAGGGTGTTCCGGCTAGCGCCTCTTCGAGTTGGGCGAGGGTGACGCCCGGTTCGACTCTCGCTGTTTGGTCGATGGTGTCGATGGAGAGGATGCGGTTCATGTGCTCAAAGCTCACGACGAGTCCGTCGGTAACTGGTCGCGCTCCTCCCGAGAGGCCGGTACCGGATCCTCGGGCGACGAGTGCGATGTTGGAGTGGGATGCATAGTCGACGAGGTCGGCCACTTGCTCATCGGAGGTTGGGAAGACCACGCCGAGGGGATCGATGGGATCGAGTTCCAGGGCCTCGTCGTGGGTGTAGGCCTCAGGAATATTTCCGTTAAGTATTGCCTCCTTGCCCATCACCGCACTGAGATCTGCTTTGATAGCGCTCATCGTATACTTCGCCATGCCTACTACCGTAGTCGAGCCACAATCTTTACGTTGGACAGGACCTGGATATCATGCGCATTGAGGGGTCGTCCTACCTCGAGGAGACCGGGGAATGTGGTGCCCGTTGAGGGGGAGACAGCGCACGGAATTTGCGTCGATGCTGGCGATTGGAGCTCCACAGAGCGAGGCCGGTAGCGAGAGCTCTCTGGAGGGGTCAGTTATTTGCTGTTGCTAACCCTCGGTTCACCGAGGTCGGCTCCTTGTGTCGGCGGCGACGAGGCGAACCCTATTCATATGGTGCCGACGGTTGGTACTCGCACAGGGTCATGACAACCCCACAGTTGTAGCGGATGGACAAGCAGAGGGTGATCAAATCAAGGCTATGAAGACGGCATCACCGTAACGAGCGTTCCAATGTGAACTTGAGGGAAGACAACGGCCGCCGTGGGCACAGGGAGTTCGACGCAGCCGAGACTCTGCGGGAAGCCGTATTGTGCTCGCACAAACCCGTGGACCGCCTCTGATCCGAGGAAGTAATTGATCCAGTGAACCAGATCGTGATAGGTGGTGCCGTTTGGATTGGTGCCACTCATGTAATTTTCTTTGAAGCGCAGGTAGATCGGGAAAGTGCCATTCGTAGTCTTGAGTCCTGCAATACCGGTGTTCGCCGGGCTGGTCAAGACGACACTGCCATTCTCCCAGAGATAAAGGGTCTCAGGTAGCGGTGCCTTTTGCACTTGAATCCACGCATAGGGGTGCGGGTCAACGTTGTTGGAGATGACATCCTTGATCAGGGTCGGCCAGAGCAATGGGTTATTGGCCCAACCGCTACCGTTGGTGTAATTGAGGCCGTTAAAGTCCTCGAATGCCATGACTGCGCCTTTGGTGATGACATTGGCGTTCCCAGGGCTCCAAAGGGAGGTGAGCTGCGTAGGCATTGTCCAGCGCCAGTTGAAGGTGCCTTGCGGTGGCGACTGGAGGGCGCTGACCTGAGCTGCTTCGGTTGAGGCAACGGAGGTCGATGAGGTGAAGGAGACGGGTAGATAATTGAGCTGGGCTAATACCTGCTGTAAACGGAGCATGGACATCGGCGCACCGCTCAACGCGAGCGTGTCTCCTGTGGCTCCACGGGCACCGGTTGGACTCACAACGGCGACCGAGGCAGGGGTCGTCATGGTGAAGCTCTCTGATGGCCAGAAGTCACCCGTTGTTGGTGTGAAGGTGAGAGTGTAGGGGGTCGGTTCACTCCAGGTCCCCTTCACAGGGTCGGCGCCCTGGACGGTGGGACTGATGGTAGGGAGCTTGTTCCCAAAGACCTTTGTCACCGGTCGGGAGAGCGTGATGGTGATCGTCGCCTCGGGGGAAAGGTTGTTGAGGTCTGGGCTGATGATCGCCTCAGGTGTCGAACCGGTTTGGCGGAAAAAGACCATGTTGGACGCTGCTGGGAGCGTCTCCCAGGGGTCAGGGACAGCCGCCACCTGCAGCGACCCGGCGGCGCTGTGAGAAGAACCAGGTATGGCGACGTGGCTGGTCGCCTTGGTGAGCTTCACATACTTTGTGGTGGAGTGGAAGGAGTAGGCAACAACGCTGACGGGATTCGAGAATTCAGACTGAACAGATTGACCTGAAGATGCGATCGCCACAGGATCGAGGAGGCGCGCACGGGGAGTATGGCTGGTAAGTGTCAGTCGTTGGGTCTTGCCAGCGATCCAAGCGATCCAGGAAGGACGCTGTAGGGTTACCGTGATCGTTGTCGTCACGCCGGTGGAGATGTCCTTGGTTGGCAGGACCTCTCCATCCTGGAGCTCTACCGGAATAGGCTGTTGACCAACGGATCCAGCGACGTTAAGAACCCGTTGGTGGGCTCCCGAAGTGGTCAATTTGCCGAGCGAGGTGTAGGAGGAAGAGAGGGATGCCTTTGGCCAGTTGATTGCCATCACGATGCCAGCGGCGATCAGCAGTCCTCCAACGATGCCACCGCCGATCACTAGAGCATTGCGGCCGCGGTGTGACCCCTTCGACCTTGTATGCCTGGCACTCGCCAACCGACACCTCCTCGTGTGAATTGCAGCTATGCTGGCCTGGCCATAGCTTTTACCAGGCCAGTCTCGCGGCGGTTTCCCTAGCGAGTAGTCAAGAGTATAGTTCGTACGCGGGTGACGGGTAGTCGGTTTGTATCAGCAGGGTTGAGGGTTTCTTCAGACTTTGGTTCGGCGAGTGGTAGCGCTCAAAAAGGCAGTATAACGGTGGATACGAAGTTCCTGGTGGAGAGTTTTGTCACGCTCGTCGTGATTACGGATCCGATTGGCAACGTGCCAACATTCCTTGTGGTGACCCAAGGTAAAGGCACCAAGGCGCGTCAACGACTCGCGCTTGAGGCGGTGTTGGTGGCGACCGCCGTGCTAGCCGTCTTCGCCGGTTTCGGCAGAGAGATCCTGAGCTATCTTGGCATCTCGCTGCCCGCCCTCCAGGTCTCTGGTGGTCTGTTGTTGTTGATTGTAGCGTTACAGCTTTTGACGGGGAAGCAAGCGGAACTCACGGCACAGTCCAAGGTGAATGTGGCACTGGTTCCCCTCGCAACGCCCTTGATTGCCGGCCCAGGTGCGATCGCGACGGTCTTGGTGTTCGCGGGTGAGGTGCATTCGGTGGGAAATGCGCTTGGGCTCGGTGTCGTGATCGTTGTGGTGATGGTGGTGCTCCTAGTTGTACTTCGATTCTCCGTGCATCTCAGCCGGCTGTTACGCGAAGGGGGTATTGAGTTGCTCTCTCGGGTCTTTGGTCTCCTCCTGGCCGCCATCGCAGTCCAACTGGCTGCCTCTGGAGTCTTAGCTTTCGCTCACGGACACTGAGCCCCGCCACTCACCAACGCCACAGTCGCGATGATCCGGACCGGTACGTGCTACCCTCGCAAAGTGCTGCCCTCGCTGGAGCAACTAGACTCGTTGGTAGGAGTGTTCGGCCTGATGCGAGAGGGTCAAGTCCAGGGTGTTCGTGGTAGATGACAGTGGTGACGCGAATGATAGTCGGAATCGCGGTTAGTCGGTTGTCACGGAGCTCGTCGGTGGTAGCGGTATTGCAATCGCGCGGTTCGCATGTTTGTATTCACCCGAGTGTAAATAATGGTCAGGGGAGAGCGCTGAATGGGTTCTCCTTACAGAAGAAAGTGAGGCTATCGTGGTCCAGTTAGGTGATATTGTTCCAGATTTTGAGGCGGATACGACATTAGGGAGGATCCGGTTTCACGATTGGCTCGGGGACTCCTGGGGTATTCTATTTTCCCACCCCAAGGACTATACCCCGGTGTGCACAACAGAGCTGGGTGAGGTAGCACGTCTACAACCAGAGTTCGACCGTCGATCCACCAAGGTGATAGGTCTCTCGGTCGATGACGTTGCGAGTCATCTGAAGTGGGAGTCAGATATCGAAGAGGTGCGAGGACATGCGGTTGGGTTTCCGATGATCGGGGATGCTGATCGGAAGGTATCGTCTCTCTACGGTATGATCCACCCGAATGCATCGGACACGCTCACGGTCCGCTCCGTTTTCATTATCGATCCTGCCAAGAAATTACGCCTCGAGATGACGTACCCAGCCTCGGTGGGCAGAAACTTTACGGAGATTCTGCGGGTCTTGGACGCGTTGCAGCTCTCCGATGCATTTCCTGTGGTGACCCCGGTGAATTGGAAGCCTGGTGACGAGGTGATCGTTGCCAACTCTGTCAGTGCTGAAGCGGCACGCAAGCAGTTCGAAGGCTTCCGTGAGGTGAAGTCTTACCTACGCTTTGCCAAAGATCCCAAGGCTTAGATCACGAGAGGCGCAGATTACGAGTCGCAGCGTACCACGCCATAGCCTGTTAACGAGGTGTCGTACCGGGGCCGATGCGACCGGTAGGACACCTCGTGGATATTTTCTAGCACCGTCCGGCAGGTACTTGCACTAGCTAGAGACAAGGTTCGGGGCCGGGTGGGTTGCTGCCTCGGGTCCTATCGTTGGCGAGTGGGGAGATAACTTCGGTGGTATCGCTGCGCGAGAGCGGCTATCTCTCGGTCAGAGATCGCCCGCTGTGTGCAGTCGGGACACTTGTGAAGATCATGACCAAGACAGGTCAGGCGGCGGGGGAGGCCCCATGTGGCGGTCATCTCGACGGCGATGACGTCGAGCAAACCATGAGACCATCGATATCACGATCATCAATAGCGCAATGACGACAATCGTGTAGGCGAGTTGACTAGTATTGCCGAGTGCAAAGAGCGCAGGGGCCCCGGCGAACTCTAGTGTGTACGAGTCGGCATACTTGAGGGCTTGTGACGGTGCGAGCTGCGTCGTGAAGGCGGCTCCATAGCGAGTATTGGTGGAGGAGTCCTCCAGAATGACGGCGCGATGCCCCCAACATCCACTCGCCTTTGGGGCTTGACAGTCGAGGTTAGATCCACCCCCTCCATTGGTGTAGCGATATCCGTCTTCGTACATCCACATGAAAACCACGACGATGGCGTTCGGAAAGTTGCCTGCCCAGTCAGAGCCTCCGTTCATCGATGCCGGGATGGACGGGTCTCGTGCTTGGGTGGCGGCCTGGCGGGCCAGGTGGTCAAGTTGGGGTGACGACTCCTCAACGGTGGGGAGTTTCCTGATCGAGCGCTCACTATTGGCAAGATAGACGATTTGGCGAGCCTGATTGAATGTGGCGAAAGCTCGTGGAAGCGTCAGTTGCGAGAGGCCCTCGGTCCGTCGCGCTAGGTTGAGGTCGAAGAGAGCAGCTCGCATGCACGCCGGTGCTGTGTCAGGAATCAGCGCCGAATGACAGGCTGTTTCCCAGTTTGGATCACCAGCGGGAATGGTCAAATCATGCACGGGTGGTGATGTTGGGGACTGTGTGGGGGTAAAGAGGAAGAGTGAGGAGCCCGCGATGAGGAGGAGCACCATCGCCACTATTACCACTCGCTTCATATCGCTATCCTGTCTGTCGCCCGGTCGTGATGTGAGGCCCTTCGATGGTGGAGCGCCGTTGGGGAATTTGCCAGCAACATCAGCCTAGTGACGTGTTCATCGCTATGACCAAAGTCGTGGCCTTTGGTAACGTAGACTGGCGATGAGGGCTGAGGTTCGCAGAGACAGGGACGTTATGGCGATAGGGACATTGTAAGCGATAGGGACATTGTAGCGATAATGTCATGGCGGAGATAGGGAAATGGTGAAGACGGAGGCACGATGAAGTTAGCGATGCAGATTAATTATGCAGGGAATATTCTTGATATGGTTGAGGAGGTCGTTCGCTACGAGAGTGCAGGACTCGATATCGTCTTTGTCGCGGAGGCCTATGGATTCGACACCGTGTCTATCCTCGGCTATTTGGCGGCTAAAACGACACGTGTCGAGCTCGGGCCTGGCATTCTTCCTATTTACTCTCGTACGCCTGCGTTGATTGCACAGACCGCGGCTGGACTTGATTACGTTTCAGGTGGGCGCGCGGTTCTTGGTCTTGGAGCCTCTGGTCCTCAGGTGATCGAGGGTTGGCATGGGGTTGCCTATGATCGACCGATCGCTCGGACGCGGGAGCTCATCGGGCTCTGTCGGAAGGTGTGGCGCCGTGAGCGGCTGGAGTCTGATGGTATCTACCAAATTCCGCTTCGAGGCGGTACTGGGTTGGGCAAAGCGCTCAAACTCATTACCGAGCCAGTTCGACCACGAGTACCGATCTACCTCGCGGCGATCGGACCTGCGAATGTGGCGTTAGCCTCCGAACTCGCGGAGGGTTGGTTGCCTATCTTCTACCTTCCCGAGCAGGCGGAATCGGTGTGGGGCGAATCGGTGCGCAAGGGACTGCGTCTTCGAGACGCTGATCTCGGTGATTTTGAGATCGTTGCGGGAGGTTTGCTCGCTATTGAGAACAACAGCCAGGATCTGCTTGATCTCGCACGGCCATATGTGGCACTCTACGTTGGGGGCATGGGTGCAAAGACCAAGAACTTCTATAACGACCTGTTTCGACGCTATGGATATGGCGACCTAGCAGAGCAAATTCAAGACCTCTATCTTGGCGGGGAACGAGAGAAAGCAGCCCAACTTGTACCGAATGAGCTGATGGAGCGGATGAACCTTGTCGGTAGCGCGGGTTTCGTTCAGGAGCGTGTTCAGGCTTTTGCCCGAGCCGGAGTGACTACGTTGATGGTGACCCCGATTGGGCAAGATCCAATCGGTTCGTTCAGACAGCTGCGCTCCATGGTTGATCGGCTTTGATTTGGTGCTTTCCATTGCGGTTCTGTGGCCGTTGTTGGTGGTCGTGGGGGAGGTGTATTTTGCCTGGAGGTTGTTAATTCCTCCTCGGGTTGATCGATCCCTCTTTGAGAGTGCTTCGCTCGTTGGGGTTGAGGTTGTGATTCCTGCACACAACGAGGCGACTTCATTGGCAAAGTTGCTGGCCAGCTTGAGCGCTCAAAGGGGGGTCATCTCCTCCGTGACCGTGATCGACGATCGTTCAACTGATGGGACTGGCGCCATTGCACGATCATTGGGAGTCGAGGTCGTTCGCCTCGACCAGCGTCGTGGCAATAATCCAAAGGCAGGCGCCCTAAGCGCTTGGTCCCCCAAGGAGTCGACCGAGACGGTGGTCTTTTTGGATGCTGACGTCGATCTAGTAGGGGCTGATGCGTTGGCTCGGTTGGTCTCCGCCGCCCGGAGTCGACCGAATGATCTCATCAGCGTGCAGCCTTATCATCGGATGGAGCGTTGGTACGAGCAATTTGCATTTTTCCCTAACCTGGTCGCTCTGATCGCCTCAGGGGCGTTCGGGGCGCTAGGTCATCCCTACTCATCGGCTACCTTTGGTCCAGTGCTTTGTTGTCAAGTAGCCCGATACCACAGTGTCGGCGGGCACGCAGCTGTGCTCGACTCGGTGCTCGATGACCAAGCCCTGGGAGAGAAGTTCCGACACGCCAGTGGGCATACCGTCCTCTATGAGGGGCGAGGTTGGATCGAGTTTCGGATGTATCCGAATGGGTTCTGGCAGTTACTTGAGGGGTTTCGCAAGAACGTCGCTATCGGCGCTCTCAGTGTGCGCGGCATCGGTGCATTGGTGGCGACCCTGATGATTGTTGCGCAGCTCTCGGCAATGGCAAATCTGGTTACCGCTGCGCCAAGTGAGCTGGTCGGAGCCCTCACCGTTGTGGGGTTGATGTTCGTCATCAATGTGCTGGTAGCTCGACGTATCGGTTCGTTCAAGTGGACCGGTGTGATACTCCAAGTGCTCTACTTAGTGGTGTTCCTTGTGATCGTGGTGACGTCTGGAGTTGATCTGCTCCGTGGTAAGACCACTTGGAAGGGTCAGCTAATGAGAACGAGACGCTGAGTGTCCAATGTGGTCGGCATGGCGCTTGCCATAGCATTCTGGATCGCGACGAGCGTGGTGGTGGGGTTCCTCGGCGCACGGCTCTCGCTAACGGCGTTGCTCTCGATCGCTCGTCATTCTTGGTGGTTGGGTGGGCCAAGGGCACGCTGGTACCGAAAAAGGCTATTCATTGACGCCTGGAAGCATCGGTTGCCTGAGGCAGGAAGTTTTGGGGGTGGTGTCTCTAAACGAAGCATTGCTAGTCGCCAGCACACCACACTAGCAAGATTGTATTTGGAGACCGTGCGAGCGGAGTTGGTGCACACGGGGTTGTTGGTAATTCAGTGGTTGCCAGCGCTGTGGCTCAGCCCAGGTTTTGTCGTCGTGCCTGTGCTCTATGCCGTGCTTGCGAACGTTCCCTTCCTGGCGGTTCAACGCTACAATCGGGTGCGTCTGTCACGAATTATCGACATCTACGATCCGTGGTGTTTTGACGAATAGATGCTCGCGGTAGTACTCAAGTTCAGCGATGCTATCTCGAATATCGTCAAGAGCACGATGGGAGCTGTCTTTTTTGGGTAAGTGTTCTGCCAAGCCAGGATACCAACGCTTTGCGAGTTCCTTGATGCTTGAGACATCGACGGAGCGATAGTGCAACCAGTTTTCAAGATCAGGCATGTATCTGGCGAGAAAGCGACGATCGGTGCCGATAGAGTTTCCGCAAAGCGGCACCTGGCGAGCGTTCGGGCAGTGCCGTTTAAGAAAGGCGAGAGCTGCAGAATGGGCTTCTTCGAGGGTGATAGTGGAGGCGCGAACGTCGGTGAGGAGCCCATTGGTTTCGTGCATTTTTGTGACGACCTTCTCCATGCCCCCTAATGCGTCCTCGTCGGCATGAATTACAAGTGGTCCGAACTCCTCGACGGTATTGAGGTCGTCGTCGGTAACAATCATTGCGATTTCTAGGATGACATGGCGCTCGGGGAGAAGCCCTGTCATTTCAAGATCCATCCATGCCAACATGACAGCCAGGTTACTCGCTGTGTATGCTAAGTGGGGTACCATAAAGGTAAGACGAGCAAGAAGGGACTTATGGGTCGTACGGCATCGCAGTATCCCTGGGTGATCGTTCCAACATATAACGAAGCCAGCAATATCCTCGACATCGTCGAGGCGATACGCAAGGCGGTCCCCGCTGCGACGGTACTCGTGGTTGATGACAGCTCGCCTGATGGCACCGCAGATTTGGTCGAGAGCCTCAGCAAGGATGATCGGTTGGTTCGTGTGCTGCGTCGTCCTGGCAAGGCTGGGTTGGGTGCGGCGTACCGGGCAGGTTTTCGGGAGGCGTTGAGCGCGGGAGCGACAGCACTGGTTGAAATCGACGCGGATTTCTCGCATGACCCAGTGGTCATACCGAAGTTGCTTGACGGCCTCGATGATGGCGCTGGTCTCGCCATCGGCTCGCGTTACATTCCCGGCGGTTCGTCTGATGGTTTGCCGGCTCTGCGCCTCTTGATCTCTCGTCTTGGGAACCGCTATGCATCGATCATGCTTGGTATCGATGTTCGCGATGCCACTGCTGGGTTTCGGGCTTATGAGGCTGATGCATTGAAGATGATTGACCTTGACCAGGTGCGTGCTGACGGCTATGGATTTCAGGTTGAGATGGCCTATCTCATCTCCCAGCTAGGTTTCCGGATCGTCGAGGTCCCAATCACCTTTCATGATCGGCGTGCAGGCAGCTCGAAGATGTCGAGCAATATCGTGATTGAGGCGATGATGCTCTGTACGATTTGGGGGATCAGTCGAAGAGTTCCATGGCTGCGCCAAGGTTCACGACAGGATCAATTGATCGACCATCTCGAGAAGCTGATTCGGCGCTCATCGTGAGAGAGATCGCAGTACGCTTGCTCCATCCTGGAGCGCAACTGCCGGTGCGCCAGTTGCCCGGTGATGCGGGGGCTGATCTTGTGCTCATTGAGCACCTGACGCTACGCCCCGGCGCTCGAGGCATCGGCCACACGGGACTCGCAGTGGAACTGGCTCCTGGGACGATGGGGTTGGTGGTGCCGCGTAGCGGCCTTGCCCTGCGCTCTGGCGTGACGGTACTGAACGCTCCCGGTCTTATCGATGAGGGCTATCGCGGGGAGGTCGGCGTGCTGCTGGTCAATTTGGGCGAGAGTACGGTAGAACTCCTTCCAGGAGACCGCGTCGCGCAGCTGGTGGTGGTTCCCTACGCGGATGTTGCGTATGTGGCGAGAACCGAACTAACGGAGACGGAACGTGGAGCTGGAGGGTTCGGCCACACTGGCCATCACTGACGAGTCTCCCGGTGGAGTGCCACCGCGCCGGTTGTTGGAGCGGTTGACTCCAATCGCTGACCCAGCATCTCGGAGAGTGGGCGCGAACTCGGACATCTGGCCGTATGTCGTTTGCCGGTGGTGGCAAGCTGACAACAATTCTGTCGTAGGTTACATGGTCGGAGATTGACCGAGATGGGATACGGACGCGTTCCCATGGATACAACGGCAAGTGAACTTGGGGTATCTGTTATACTGTTGATCGTAACGCGGACGTGGCTCAGTTGGTAGAGCATCACCTTGCCAAGGTGAGGGTCGCGGGTTCGAATCCCGTCGTCCGCTCGATGGCAGTACCCCAGTACTGTGGTCCTGGCGGGGTCTCGCATGTGTCAGCTGATTCCGACGGTGCGCTGAAGCGTCGTTAGGCTGGCAGCCCACTTTGGTCATCTGTGCTAGCTCGGCGATCGACACGCCATTGCCTATCCACGATGGGACGCGTTCGCATGGTTGTGCAACTTCCCAATCTTGGGCGTGGGTACCACATGCCTAAGACCCGGTTGGTCCTGGCTAAGGCGTTGTATGGTAAGGTCCTTTGAGGTGTCCTGCCTTGAGGAAAACTTCTCCTCCTGCAGCTGGGAATCCCCGTTATCGGGACACGAGCGAAAATGCCCTGTCGGTTGAGATGAGGTTTCAGAGCGGTTGACATAGGGTATTGGATATGATTCCTTCCTGTCCCAGTACAGCAAGACGAGCTCATCGTTGTGATTGACGTGATTGAACAGGTGCAGCACTTCGTCTGCGGCCTTCCAGGAAGTTCTTAATTTTCTGGATCGGGGCTATAGCCACGATCCAGGTGGTAGGTAGCAAACGACTGGTGGGCCTGACGGGCCGCCCACATGCCTACATCACCGAGAGCCCTATGATCGGAGTCCTTGACGTACCCGGTCAAACCGTCGATGCTGTGACGAGCATTGGCGGAGAGCTTCTGCGACGCAAGGCTTCCATGGCGAGAAGGCCCTGGCATGCTTGGTCTGTGGGCTTGATGGCGACCAAGGTTGCAGTAGTGCAATTGACAGCGAGATGTTCGCATGGTTTTGCGGTGTGAGCGATCCCGGCAGTATGCGAACCTCCGGAGCTCATCACCGGACCTAGCGCCGGAACAGTGGGATCGGATGTCGCGCGCATCATCAGAACGTATCCATCGAGGGCAAGTGCTGCCTTTCGGGCACAAGAGATGGGCTCCGTGCACCTGAAGGGCTGTAGAGGTCACCGGATCGACGAGGTGGGTCCGAGATTTGTCCGTGTATCCGCAATGATAGCGGCAAGCCGGGATTGGGGAAGGGAGTCACTGACTTGAGGAATGAATGAATAATGCCGGGTAGTCGTCGGCACGATGTGTTAGATTCGTAGGGACAACTGGCAAACATGTTGGTGGCGATGATTACCATAAAGGGGTAATGACGATGGTGTCGAACATGGTTTGGGAAGCACGATCATGGTTTTCACTCTTGACCAGCGTTAGGCAGATGGCGTGCATCCAAGCGGGGGCCAACGATGCCACTGCTGGAAGGCCCCTCTCCGCGCATCGAGCAACAGAGTCCATAACATCTGACTGTTGCATGTTCTCGATCAAGCCCGAATGGAGGTCGCGGGGTTATCGGTCATTGGATTCAAGAGCTGACGCACACGCTGACCCCAACCTCTGGAGAGAGAGTTGCGACGGATCTAGCGCCGCCTGGCACACTGAGGCCGTGCCTGCGAGCTCGACTGATAGGGTGCCGCGATTGGCCAGTAGTTGGACGCATTCGTTCACGCATGCCCCAGGCCATGCAATCGTCAAGGCTGTGGCGGAAAGGGTGTTCTGCTACGGGGGAATCGGGTACTGTCGAGTCCTGATTGCGACCTGTGGCAGGTGCTGCCAGTTGCGGGATCATCGTTCATTGTGCAGGATCCAGGGGGATGATACCGTGCACCGATACGGCGCCTCCGAGTCCCTGCACCGTGCACTAGGGAAGGAGTAAGCAAGATGGCTCTTGGACTTGGTACTGTCCCCGCTTCAATACAAGGGCGGAGTGTGTATTTCTTTCGAAAGCATTGGTGGGTCGGTGTCGTGTTGCTGTTAGCCATCGGCGCTGTCGCAGTCGTTGACTTCTCCGGCAATCCTTCGCTCGGACACTTCTACCCCGCAGTTGGGGCGACCGTATTGGTTGAAGCTCACGGAAAGGGATCAGAGATCGTTCCCGTGAGCTCACAGATGGTTCCTGGACCCACTGTAAGCTCTCAACCTCCAAGATTTGAGCGTTATCTTCCGGACTCAAAGGTGACTATTTCAGCGAGCTGCACAGGCAACACGCAGTACCTCAAGATCAGGTTAGAGCCCGGAAACGAATCGCTTCAACCCATGTGTTATTCCTCCGGAGGTGGCGCCACCGTTGTTGACGGCCCTTACAAGTTTCCCTATCCAAAGAGGGTCATTGTGGTAGCGCCATCGGACGTGCGCTGGGATGTGATTGTGGTAGAACCTGGAACGATGGACTCAGGTGTCGCAGTCACCAATTGAGTCATAGGGGCTGGTGGTTGTCATCAGGTTGGTGGCACGTGCCGGGTATGCGGCACCCGGGGGGCGTTGTTCGCGCCGGTGTCACCGATTCCATCAGTTGATGAGGGACCTTCGCAAGGTTCAAGAGTCGTATCCACGATCCCAATGATGCTGAGGGGCCCGAAGGTGCCGACGGCGTCGAATCGACGCCGTCACAGCTGCGTTATCGAACCGTGGGGTCGCCCAGGCGATGTCACTCGCGGCGTACGGTGAGCAGACACCAATACTGGGGCGGTATGGGCGTGAGTTGCCCCTTCACGTAGCTCGCGGGCCAACACGTGGACGTGGAATCGGATAGGGCAATCGACGCACTCTGGTTCGAGTTTGACCGTCTTCCACACCATCTCGCGTAGCTGATGAGCAAGGTAGCGTCAATAGCTGCCAGTGCTTGCATACCAAGAAGGCTGCGGAGGGGGAGCCCGATAGGTTGAACGCTCATTAAGAGGGTGTCCGCTGGCCATTGCAATCCGTATCGACTTACTGTCTTTGGATGTGATCGAGACGCATCCTCCCTTCGCCATGACCAACGCTCTTGGTATCTCGCTGCCGATTTTGCTTGCGTAGCTGAGAGTTCAAAGGGGCCTTCCAATTCCCAGACGGTCGCTGTTTGGCATTCGTTATCGGAGACGTGAGGGATGGGAGGTTTTGCGCTATCGGGTCGCTAGGGTTCGGATTGTGGCTCGCGTCGGCCGTTGGACGATCGTGCTAGACGTCAGTCATGGTGATCGTGGGCGTCTCGCGCATGGGGTCGGCACTCGATGGCACGAATATGGAGCCGTATGCTATAGAGTGTAGCCCACGGGCCGTTGGCGCAGTTGGTAGCGCACTTGCATGACGCGCAAGGGGTCAGAGGTTCGAGTCCTCTACGGCCCACGACAGATAGAGGAAATCCTGTACGGTTGGCAGTACAGGCTCCTCTGTCGATGGCTCTTTTCTTCGTTCGCAGTCTTGCTCTCTTGAACGAAGGTGACCAGCAAGTTCTCTGTCGGCTTGCGATGGAGTAGCAGAGCCATGTGAAAGGTTGGTCGGAAACGATCGTTGGCAATGGTGGTGATGTCAATGCTCGTGATGTCAATACTCGTTGGTATGGCCAGCGAGGAAGAACGTTAGCCTATAGCTCGTGGGTCGGTCGCAGCATCTTCGGAGACGAAGGAATGCTCGGTAGTAATGGGCATCCCACTTGTTCTATGCCGACAGTTGCCAATCAAGGAACGACGGTCGGACCTCAACGTGCTGAACGCCGTGACTGATACTCATCAGGAACCGCACGCGGCCAATTGGCGTCATGGTTCGCTGGTCGTAGAGGTTGACCGGCTGAGATGGTAGAGCAAGAATGCGTAGGCAAAAAGCGCGAGCGTGAACCCGAGTGCCATGATGAGCGAGAGCAGGTTCGAACGGCCACCGCCATTGACAAACCCAAGTCCCGCGGCGATCGCAATGACAATGCCAAGGACGCCGACGATCGTGTAGCCCAAGGCACCGGCTGCAGGTTGTTCAAGGGAAGCGTTGATCATCATGACGCCATTAATGAGCAGAGCGAGGCCAATGATGACATGAAGATAGAGGATCGCGATGGGGTGCGAGGCACCCCATGGGTTATGCGGGGTGATTGTTACATACAATACATTGGCGGTGCCAAAAATGAACTCAATGAGCAGAGCAACGATCGAGGTGAAGGACAAGAGCTTGAGGTCGAGCTGGCGTTTACTCATATAAGTTGAGTTTAGTGGTCTTGTTCGTAATGAACAAGTCGGTCTCGACGAAAATATTGTAACACGAGTAGAGGATCAGCAGTCATCGTTCGACTAACGCGACAATCTATGTGTCAAGCAAAAAACCGTTCTGTACTGGCACGTGGGCTGACGGTGGCGAGAATGGGTGTTCTGGCGAAGCGCCGGCTGGTTGCGCGAATCTTTGTTGGAGACGCCACCTGCGTAGGCGGAGTGCATTCATGACGACGATTAGCGAGGAACTTGCCATGAGTGCCGCTGCCAGCATGGGGTTGAGGATCCCAAGGGCAGCGAGGGTGATCGCAATCGCGTTGTAACCAAAAGCCCAGGCAAAATTCTGATGAATGTTGCGCAGTGTGACTCGAGCCAGGGCGATTGCTCCAGGCACCTTTGTGATGTCATCACCGAGAATGGTGATATCTGCGCTCGCTTTGGCGATGTCGGTCCCGCTCGCTAAGGCGATGCCGAGATCGGCCTGCGCGAGTGCTTCGGCATCGTTGATACCATCGCCAACCATCGCCACCCTCTTCCCGAGGGTTTGTTCATCTCTGATCGCAGCAGCCTTATCCGCAGGTCGTACGTCAGCTCGGATTGCGGTGATGCCAAGGGTGTTAGCGAGGACTTGTGCGTTGCTCAGCCGATCACCAGTGAGCATAATGATCTCGATGCCACTGTTGTGAAGGCTCTCGACTAACCCTTTTGCCCCCTCTCGGAGGGTCTCGTGTAGCGAAAATAGGAGTGGTGGCCGGTCATCAATTTGGCATGCGATCATTCGTGATGCTTTGGTGGTCTCCAAATGAAAGAAGTGTGGCGCCGCTATCGTCACGGTGTGTCCGGCTACGGTACCAACCAAACCTGAACCTGGCAGCTCCCGTACGGCCTCAACGGGTACGGTGATCGTTGATAGTGCGCTGAGCGCACGGGCTACGGGATGCGTTGAGGACTGGGCGACTGTCGCGATGCAAACCCTGTCCTCTTCGGTCAGCTTTGGTGGGAGATCATCGAGTGAGAGGGTGGCATCGGTGAGTGTGCCGGTCTTGTCGAGAAATATGGTGTCGATCTTTGGTACTTGTTCGAGGACAGTTGGACTTTGGATGAGTATGCCGCTGCGCGCGGCTCGGGAGGTGGCTACCAGAAACGCGATCGGTGTAGCAAGACCCAGTGAACATGGACACGCGACTACCAGCACGGCAATCCCCGCAACCAGCGCCGTGACGGCGGAACCTTGGGTGAGCCAAACGAAGAAGGTGCCTAGTGCAATGAGGATAACGATTGGCACGAAGACGCGAGAGACACGGTCGCTGATGCGTTCAAGATTTGCCTTCTTAGCCTGGGCCTGTGCTACCTGTTGGGTGAGTTGCGACAGGAAGCTACGTTGAGCACTGGTGGTCGCGATACCCTCTAGCAATTGATCACGGTTGATGGATCCGGCCAGGAGGTTTGATCCTGGGGCGACGAGTGTGAGGTCCGATTCTCCGGTGATGATGGCGGTATCGACTGCGGACTCGCCGGCGGTAACGGTCATGTCGGTTGGCACCACTTGACCCGGCCGTATAGTGAGCAGATCATCGCGAAGGATCTCTTTGGCCGGTATCGTCAGCGCAACTCCCTGACGCGTCACGGCGACATCACCGAGGATTTTCGCCTGAAGATCATTGAGGTCACTTCGCGCGACCACCTTGGCACGTTCCTCGATCCATCTTCCGAGGTAGATGACGGTTGGCACAATCGCTGCGGCGTCGAAAAAGACTGGCTCGCCTGTCTTGTGGGCGATCGTCACCACCGCCGACCAGGTAAAGGCGGTGACAAAGCCAAGGGAGACAAGCGAGTCCATCCCCCCGGTCAAGTGTCGAAGATCGCGCACTGCGGTTATCAGGAAACCACGACCAACGAGCACGATCGCCAAAAGGGCTAGCACCAGAGCAACCGGTCGAGACACCGACCATAGTGAGAGATCGGTACCGAGGAGTACGGCGCTTAGCACAGCGCTGATGACGAGCGGCCAGCGTTGGTGTTGGAGCTTTGGCGAGACTGTCGACTGATCTTTTGCGATCGCTTCATAGCCGGCTTGGCGAACCGCCGCCAAGATGCGGTCGGTGTCAAGAGCGGTGGGGTCGAAGGTAATGGTTGCCTCTTCCAAGGCGTAGTTGACGGTGGCGGTGGCTCCGGGAAGATGATTGAGCTTTCGTTCGATACGAGAGGCACAGCTTGTGCATGTCATGCCAAAAAGCTCGAGATCAAGTTGTTTACTGGATGAGTTCGGCATCGTAGCCGGCCTCATCGATCGCGGCAAGCAACGCATCGACTTGCAGTTCATCACCCTCGATGGTCACCGTCTTGGTGTCAAGATCAACGGTGACCGACTGTACTCCCGGGATTTTGCCCACTTCTCCTTGGATTGCCACTTGGCAGTGATGACAGCTGACGGTTGGAACACTGAATTGTAACATCGTGACCCTCATCTTTCTTGTCTCCAGTCTATTCTTGCCTACGTCAATCGATGTAGGGAGTGATGGTGGATGGCGCGGTCGTAGGATCAGGGCGTATCGATGCAAAAGTCATGCTCGTGGCGCTTGGGCTATCGTTGGCGGCAGCGACCTCGCTGGGTTTTGCGCGTTTTGCCTATTCGTTGCTCTTGCCGACAATGCGCACCGCGTTGCATTGGAGTTATTTCGCGGCTGGTGCCATGAATACGGTCAATGCGGTTGGTTACCTTGGAGGCGCGCTCCTTGTGACGCGTATCTCGGATCGATTTGGCAATCGGCGATCATTTATTGCTAGCGGAATTGGCATGGTGGTCGCACTTGCATTGACGCCAGTAAGTGCTCACCTCGTACCGCTATTGACGTTGCGACTCATCTCTGGTTTCTGCGGAGCGGCTATCTTTGTCATTGGGTCTTCGCTCGCCCAGCAAGCTGCACGAGGTCTGTCGAGGTCGGGCGCAGCAGTGCTCCTTGGGGTTTATTTTGGAGGTGCGGGTCTCGGTACCGCTTTGAGCGGCGCGATCATCCCTGCCATTCATTTGCGTGCTGTGACCCTCTGGAGGGTCGACTGGTCGATTTTGGCGGTCATCACCTTGCTCGCCATGGTTGGCGCTACGCTCGCATCGTTGTACGTAGGTGATCCACCGGTGCGTTCTGCAGGTGAACGCCATCTTGGTCATTATCGACCGTTGCTGCCGGCTCTCATCGCCTACGGTTTGTTTGGATTCGGCTACTTGGCCTTCTTAACGTTTCAGGTCGCCTTTATGAGTCATCAGGGACTCCCTTCGTCAAGGGTGGTGCTTTCCTATGTGCTTTTTGGTATGGTCGCTGCCGTCAGCGGATTCATATGGTTCCGGCCACTCGCCGGTCACCGACCTGGCCTTGTGGCAGCGTCGATCTACCTGTCGGGAACGCTCGGCTCAGTGCTCTATTTGGTCTCCACGGCCCTGTGGGTCGAGATAATCGCCGCCATTCTGTTTGGACTTGCGCTCATGAGTTGTTCTACCGCTTTTGGGGTCGTGACGCGTGTTGTGCTGCCGCCGTCGTTACAGACGGGTGCGATGGGTGTGGCGACGGTAGCGATTGCGGTCGGACAGAGCCTCGGCCCCCTCGTTACTGGTCAAATCGCCGATTCTCATTTGGGTCTCGCTGGGGCGATCGGCGTTGGTGCTACCTTCATCGGGTTGGCGGCGTTGGTCTCGCTCTTCCAACGTACAGGTGCCGCGTGAAACACGATGGCAGCAACGATCAGGTGACTGAAGGATCGGTGCGTGATCGGACGGGCGGTGAGCCGCTCGGTCAGCGGACTCACCAGATGTTGGAGGCGGCGAGCGGATTCGAACCGCTGTGCAAGGCTTTGCAGGCCTCTGCCTAACCACTCGGCCACACCGCCAGTAACCTATAGGAGACTAATCGGGACAGCAATCTGAACCGATCGAGTTGGCTGAGTCCGTGAGATTGGAACAAGATAGAACGTGAACAGACGTAAGGTGATAGGTTGGAGCGTCGGAGTAGGGGTTATCGCCGTGGTCAGCATTGGAACGCTGGCTGCGATTCCAAGTGGTGGTCAAAAGCCAACGCAAATTCCGATACCGGGCTCTGCGACGACAGCGCTGCCCCAGCTGCAGCGGCTGGGTCCTGACGGCGAGATCCCCAAGAACATCGCCGAGACACTGTTGGTGCCGGTAGGGATGGTGCCAAGAACCTATAAGAATCTTAACCCTCAGGGTACGAATTTTGATGGGTATGTTCTGTACCGGTCTTCTATGAGTCCCGCGCAGGTTCTCGCTTTCTTCAAGGCTGCGCTTCCGGACGCCGGGTGGCATCTCTACAACGCGAGCGTCACCAAGGGCCAGGATGTTATCTTGGCCTCCAAGGCGGGAAACGACGGCTTCTACTGGGAGGTCGGCATCAAGGATCCCTTTCCGAGTGGAGGCACAGGTGGCGACCTTCAGCTGCGCGTAATTCAGATCAGCTTCTCATGAGGGTACTGGTTGTTGGTGCAGGCCCTGCGGGGTCGCTGACAGCGCTCCTGCTGGCCAGATGCGGTCATGAGGTCGTACTAGTCGATCGATCGACCTTTCCGAGGGACAAGGCGTGCGGGGATGTGGTTGGTCCGTTGGCGCTGTCCGTGCTGGAGCGGGTAGGGGTGCCCCTCCCTGGGGACGCTCATCGGATCGGGTCGATGTGGCTCGGGTTTGACGGAGATGAGATGCTCATGCCAGCGCGGCCTGGGTTAGGTCATCGTGGTTACGGTTTGACGATCCGGCGCAAGGACTTTGATGATATTCTTTACCGCCAGGCGATCTCGGAGGGGGCTGAGAGTCGGGTGGGGGTAGTTGGCGCTGTTCAGCGGCGGGGTAACCGCTTGCGAGTTCACCTTGATGGGGTTGACGAGGGCTTCGACGTGGTGGTGGGTGCCGATGGGGCAAACTCTGCTGTCGCGCGTGCAATGGGGATGGTTGATCCTGACCGTGTCCTCTTTGGATTTGCCTTACGGCGACATGTCTCGGGTTCCACACGCACGGACCGCGTTGATCTGTTGCTAGAGGGTCGAGAGATGGTGACTCCGGGGTATGGGTGGGTATTTGATCAGGGCAGCGATCAGTTGAACCTTGGCATTGGGGTCGGTGTTGGTGCACAACGCGCTCGTGCGAAAGGAGCACGCGAGCTCTTAGACCGCTATGAACAGGATCTGGTTGATCGCAATATCATCACCACGGTTGGGACACACCAGGAGATGGGCGGCTGGTTGAAGATGGGGCTTGTTGGTACACGAGTCGCTGCGGAGGGGGTCTATCTCGTGGGAGATGCAGCAGGCCTTGTGAACCCACTCCAGGGCGAGGGGATCGCCGCGGCACTCACGAGTGCGTCGCTGTGTGCGGCAGTGATCGATCGATGGGGTGCTAACGGCGATGCGGCCTATCGTCGTGCCATCGATCAGCATTTTCGCGAGTTTTTGACCACCGGTTACACTATCCAGCGTGTGGCACTGGGGCACCCCAAGGCTACGCGTGTTGCGATGCGGTCGCTGGTTCGCCTCGGCCGTCGTTCTGAGCGTCTCGCCAGTGGTTGGGGTATCTTTTGGAATGATTTGACCGCGTATTCGGGCCGTCAGCCAGGGGCTCGTGCCGCCAAACTGGCGCTCGGGTTGGGTCAAGGGGTGACAAGCCTGACCCCAGCGCGGCCATCCTGGCGAGACTAGATATCCACGAGACCATCGACGGGATCCATCACAGCCCAACGGTCACCGTCCTTGGCCCAACGGTCACCGTCCTTGGCCCGACGGCGCAGGAGTTGCTTGCAACGCGAGCTGATGGACTAGCTGTTGCGCAGGTTACGGTATGGCTGGGAGACCATCGATACTACGGGCATTGTGGCGCTTGCGGTAGTTCTTTAAACCGTCGCTGCCCTTAGCAGCAAGCCAGTTTTCAAGCCGGTCGCGTTGGCGCATCTGGGCGGCCATCGGTACGCCATAGCCACAGGAGTTGGTCACGCTCGCAATGGTGATCAAGATGATGGCACGAGCACCCTCTCGTTCGGGAAACTTTGTGATCAAGGAATCATATCGTGATCCACCCGGCAGGAGTGGTTGTCCACTGCCATAGATTCGTAGAATGTTCGGTACTCCAGCGAACGAGCAGAACATCAGCGTTATCCGTCCGTTCTCGCGTAGATGCGCGATCGTTTCTGCCCCGGAACCAGTCAAGTCTAGATACGCGATATGTCGGGCATCAGGCACATAGAGAGTATCACGTAGACCCTTCGGCGAACAGTTGATGTGGCCATGATCGCTAAGCGGCGCGGTCGCAACGAAGAAGAGCTCCTGGCCGTGGATGAAGTTGATGTCCTCGGTGGTGAGCTCAACATGTGTAGTCATTTCCTTGAATCTAGCTAAGGACTCTCTTAGGTTGCGCGTACAGGGCAAGAATTGTCGTTAATTCTCGGTGTTGTGGGTAGGGTTGCTGGTGTCGTAGTCGGTGCTGGCTGACGGAGGGTCGGCTCGTTCCTGGTCGCAAGTGTACTGACCAGGTTTTCGGAGGGATCGCCCGTGGCTACGCCGTGCGCGCATCGCTGGTCTTGATCCCTTCGCTCCACGAGCGAGCACGTAGCACTCGGGTACTACAGCAACCTTGATCACTTCACCAAAGACTTCGGATGTTAGCGAGAGTGAAGCTACCCACGATGCCGGACTGGTCCAGCAACTACTCATTTTCTCATATTGCTAGGGGTCGCTGGCCACCAACACCGTTCTGTTGGCGTGCCGCCAATCTTCTTGAGGGCTAACAATCGGGGAACGCAATCGGGGAGCGCGGTGTCGTGATAGGGGTGACGGCTGACAAGCGACATTGTCCCGGCATCGGACGGGCCATACCTTGGGTAGCTCCAGGAAATGTAAGGTCATCGATTCGGTGGTGATTCTTGGTTGCGAGTACAAACTGGTTGCGAGTACAAACTGGTTGTGACATCTCAACCATTGGATTCACTGGTAGGTCGTGTTGGTGGATCGGTTGCGCTTGCATGGGCAACAGTGGGGATTACTGGGACTTCGGATTTGAGTGGGGAATCCTATGAGTTGTAGTTACGTACCAGGGGCGAACTTGAGAGAGGTACAGGGAC
>NZ_DAHXOI010000012.1:61839-79305 GCF_027364955.1 Ferrimicrobium sp. | reverse complement strand
CCAGGCCGCTCTGTACTTGATCCCATTCTTAGCGGCGTATTCCGAAAGTTTCATACTATCAGTATGGTACGGTTCGCCATAAACATTCCACAAATCGCCACATAATTATACTACTAGTTCAAACGCCCAACACTCCAACCCTACCTGAAAGGCACCGAGCTTTGCAGTCCCCATCCGAGCAGCCACGCTCACAGCGACAAGAGCTGCTACCTGAAAGCCGACGGCGCGAGCGAAGAGATTACCTCCGGTGCGCAACTGCGCCCTCACCACGTTCATGCGTGGAGCCCAGGGGCGTCGCTCAGCCCGAAGGATCAAGAGAAAGAGCACTCCACCAATAACCTGCGCACCTAGATTCGCAATCGCGGAGCCAACGAGACCAAACCTCAGCGGATAGACGAGCACGGGAGAGGCAATCGCTGAGATCACGTTTGCCAACACGACAATCTGCACGGGACGTCGCGTCTCCTGTACTCCCCGCATCCATCCATTACCAGCCAACACGACAAGCATCCCAGGCACCCCAAGGACAGCTACGCGAAACCAGGTCACTGCGGCCCGGGCAGTGGGGCCGGCCCCACCAGCAAGCAGCCGAATGAGTGGTCCGGCCAAGAGCTCACCGATCCCAACGGCGACAACACCCAGAACAAGAGCCAAAAACGTCGCCGCGACTCCCTCATCAATTGCATCACCACGGCGACCGGCCCCGAACCAACGAGCTGCACGCCCCGTGGCTCCATAGTCCAAGAAGACGCCAAGCATGGCAACCAACGACACAAGTGTCCCCCCAACACCTAGGGCCCCAAGTGGCACTGAACCAAGATGGCCCACCACCGCAGTGTCCACAAGCACAAAGCAAGGCTCAGCAGCGAGAACAACAAACGCCGAGGCAGCAAGACGCCACATCGATCCGGAGATCGCCTCCGGTCGGTTCTTATCGGGGTCCATATGCGCGAATCTACCGGGGACTACCTTCGTTCCAGCACGCAGGCATTCGTTCCGTGCGTCCCTACCACGACGACTCACGTAGGTTTGGGGTCCACTTACTGCTTCACCCAAGCTCACTTCACTCAATCCAAAGCCAGATCCTGGGACTCTTCAGTCGGGTGGGTCCGCGGACCTGAGCCTCATGACCTAGATTTTGGAGCGCTCGCGGTCGCGGCCACCTCCGGGTGTACCGTCAGTTGGTCTGTGAAATTCTTCCTGTTCCCACCTTCTCAAGGTTTGCAGAGCAACCCCAAAAAGCCTTGACACTCCCACTGACGGTCAGCGTCGTTGCCGCTGCTATTCATTGCTATCAGCTCCGTCGAAGGAAACTGCTATCGGTGTCAGCACAGGAGCGACGACCCACCTCATCGGCCCTATCACCATTGACACGGCCGACGAGGTTTGGCATCTCGGCGATTCGATCGGAAACGCGTAGCTACCGTGCGGCGCGAGCCTGGTTAGCGCAGATCGAACCGATCCAGATTCATCACCTTGTCCCAGGCTGCCACAAAGTCGCCTACGAACTTCTCCTTCGCATCATCGCTGGCATAGACCTCCGCGATCGCTCTGAGCTGTGAGTTCGAGCCAAAGACCAGGTCTACCGCTGTGGCAGTCCATCTCGGCGCTCCCGTTGCCCGATCATGGGCTTCATAGACCTGATCCATTGTCGTCGATGGCTGCCACTCGGTGGTCATGTCTAACAGGTTGACAAAGAAATCATTACTCAATACCCCAGGCCGTGTCGTTAGCACGCCATGTGGCGAGTTTGCAAAATTGGTGTTCAAAACCCGCATGCCGCCGACCAACACAGTCATCTCGGTCGCAGTCAACGTCAATAGATCGGCTCGCTCCACCAGTAGGTGTTCAGCCGGGAGCTTCTGATCACCGACCAGAAAGTTACGAAATCCGTCAAAACGCGGCTCAAGAACCGCAAATGACTCGACGTCGGTTTGCTCAATCGAGGCGTCCGCACGCCCCGGCATAAACGGAACCGTACATTCAACCCCGGCACTCCTTGCCGCCTGCTCGATGCCCACACATCCACCCAAGACGATCAGGTCAGCAAGGGAGATGCGCATATCCCCCGCCTGGGAGGCGTGAAAATCACGTTGAATGTCCGCTAGCGTCGCCAATACGTGAGCGAGTTCCGGGGGGTTGTTGACCTGCCAATCCTTCTGCGGTGCGAGCCTGATGCGAGCCCCATTGGCACCGCCTCGCTTATCAGTCCCGCGGAACGTGGACGCTGCCGCCCACGCAGTCGTTACCAACTGCGAGATCGAGAGTCCGGATGCGCCCAACATGGCCTTGAGCGTACCAATCGCTTCGACATCGACCAATGGGTGATCCGGCTCAGGAATTGGATCCTGCCAAATCTGGGTTTGCACCGGCACTAAAGGACCAACGTAGCGGGTAACAGGCCCCATATCGCGATGAATCAGTTTAAACCAAGCCCTTGCAAACGCATCGGCGAACTCATCAGGATGCTCATAGAACCGCCTCGCTATCGGTTCGTAGATCGGGTCCACCTTGAGTGCGATGTCGGTCGTCAACATCACCGGGAAATGACGCTTAGAGGGATCATGCGCATCAGGCACGGCTTCGCTCGCACCAGGATCCTTGGGGATCCACTGCTGGGCACCGGAAGGACTCCGTGACAACTCCCAGTCATAGCGAAAGAGATTCTCAAAGAAACCGTTGTCCCAATGCACCGGATCGTCGGTCCAAGCGCCCTCTAGGCCACTCGTCCAGGCATCAGCACCCTTCCCAGTTCCGTAGAGGTTTCGCCAGCCAAGCCCTTGCTGCTCCAACGGGGCGCCCTCTGGCTCGGGTCCGATGTAGCGCTCTGCGTTCGGAACTGCGCCGTGAGTCTTGCCAAAGGTGTGACCACCCGCCACCAGTGCCACCGTCTCAACATCATCCATGGCCATACGAGCGAAGGTCTCTCGGATATCCTTGGCAGCAGCAAGTGGGTTTGGATCGCCATTTGGACCCTCCGGGTTCACGTAGATCAACCCCATCTGTGCAGCCCCGAAGGGGTTGGCAAGCTCACGATCGTCGCTATAGCGATCGTCTCCGAGCCAAGTCTCCTCTGGGCCCCAATATGCATCCTCCTCTGGTCCCCAGATATCTTCGCGACCGAAGCCGAATCCGAACGTACGGAATCCCATCGACTCAAGCGCACAGTTGCCCGCAAAAACGATGAGATCCGCCCACGAAACCTGCTTCCCATACTTCTGCTTGATCGGCCAGAGCAAGCGACGAGCCTTATCGAGACTCGCGTTATCCGGCCAGCTATTGATTGGAGCGAATCGTTGGTTACCGGTTCCCGCACCACCACGCCCATCGGAGATTCGATACGTTCCCGCATCATGCCACGCCATCCGCACAAAGAGTGGCCCATAGTGACCCCAGTCAGCCGGCCACCATGATTGTGAATTGGTCATCACCGCCGCGATATCACGTTGAAGCGCCTCGACGTCGAGATCCTTCAATGCATGACGGTAGGAGAAATCGGCACCCAAAGGACTCACCGAGCGCGCATGCTGCTCGAGAACCCTTAGGTTCAACTGGTTGGGCCACCAATCCTGATTCGACCGACTACCAATCGCGGTTGCGGTAGGTAGGACTGGGCACTGCCCTTGATGTTCCAAGTCTGACATAACTATCCTCTCTCTCATTTACTTTCCTGCAGGGGACACCGATATCGATGCCGCGATGACCGGGTTTTCCCATTCGCTACCGAATAGCTGGGTGCTGCTTCGCCGTCTAGGCCCGCAACATTGTCTGTCGTAATAGAACGATTCTGGGGGAGAGAGCCTCGTCTTCTTCCAAGAGTTAGCACTGTCTCCATGAGGCTTCCCACTGCGAATGGCAGCCTGAGTTCCGATCCCTGTCTCGTCTGGATCGTGATGGTCGACCGGAGAGCTCACCCGTGCCCTACCGCTCGTGGAGTGCCTTGTCGATAGCCAGCACGAGACCTCAGACCAATCTGGCCCTACCAGAGCTCGCAGGTCGAAGAAGCCTAGATCTGAAGATGCCCGCCGTGGGCATCGCCTCAGTCCGATACAACACGAAGTCAGTAGCTGTGTTCTCGCAGCAAGAGCGTACGCGCCTTCTATCCCTGCGGTTACCACAGCTCTCAGAGCAGCTGACTGTGTAACCTCATTCGCATTGTCACTCCCGCGAGTGACCAGTCTTGCCTCCACGTCATCCAACTTTACCACTTATGCTTTTGGAGTGTCACCATTTTTAGAATTCTTCTAATCTTTTCTTTTGCTCACTCTACAGAGGTCGAAGGCACCATCGTCACGACGTGGGTATCCCTGGCGGTCCCCATCAACCCCAGCGACATCTCGGCGGAGGAACTCGCTTCAGCCTGTTACCAACAACTGCCAGCCGACACCGGGCCATCGGCGCTCCGCCTGGCGGATGATAGGCACCTGATCACACGGCACGCAGCGGTCTATTGGTTCGCTTCTGAGCACCCTCCTCCTGCGTGTAGGGAAGCTGCCCCTATCCAGCTCTCATCGCGTGCCACACCATCGAGCCAAAATCAGCCAGGAGCATCGCACTACGACGTGACGCCGTCCCCTCCAGTCAATTACGCAGCCGTGTTCCCCCAGACCACCAACCAGCAAAGGATACACGATCGTCACCTGGTAGGGTCTCAACCATGCGACAGGCACAGGCACTCGCGAGACTCATCAAGGGCGACTCCGTCTTCTTAACTGGTCCACCAGGGGCTGGCAAATCGTATGTGCTTCGCCAGTTTGTGCATCTCGCTCGACGTCGGGGGCTGACCATAGCGGTCACTGCTTCGACCGGTATCGCAGCCACACAGATCGGCGGCGCGACCATCCATTCGTGGTCTGGCATCGGTATTCGGGACCAGCTCGCACCCAATGACCTTGCAAACCTTTCATCGAAAGATCGCCTCGTCCGCAGGTACCTCACCACCGACGCACTCATCATCGATGAGATTTCGATGCTCTCCGGCAACTTCCTTACCATGCTCGACCAGCTCGCCCGGACGATTCGCGGCACCGACGCACCGTTCGGAGGCCTCCAGATGGTACTTGTCGGTGATATGTTCCAGCTCCCACCGATCAATCGAGATTCGAGCGAGATCGATTTTGCCTTCCAATCCGCAGCGTGGAGGGATCTCGACCCCCTCCCCTGCTACTTGACAGAACAACATCGACAATCCGGTGACGAACTCGCCGAGGTGCTCAGTGCGATGAGGGATGGGTCGCTCGGTCAAGCGCATCTTGCTATCCTCAACTCCCGCATCGGCATACTCCCGAGTGACGATCATGAGCCGACGCACCTCTACTCCCACAACGTCGATGTCGACGCCATGAATGCCCAACGACTCGCTCGTATTGGCGGAGAGGTACATACCTATACGATGGAGCTCCGTGGCCCACCAGCGCTCGTCGAGCCAATGCGCCGTGGCGTGCTTGCCCCAGATGAGTTAGCCCTGAAGGTAGGTGCAGAGGTCATGTTTGTCGCGAACGATCAGAATCTCCGCTACGCCAATGGCTCGCTCGCTCGAGTAGTTGATCTCTCCGGTCCGTGGCCAATCGTCGAGCTCGCTGCTACTTCACGTCGCATGAGTGTCGAACCGCATGCATGGGTGCTCGAGGAGGATGGAAGTACCAAGGCTGAGGTCCGGCAGTTGCCACTGCGTCTCGCATGGGCGATCACGATTCATAAGAGCCAAGGCATGAGTCTCGATGCAGCAGAGATCGATCTCTCCCGATCTTTTACTCCAGGGATGGGTTACGTCGCTCTTTCACGGCTCCGAAGGCTTAGTGGCCTCTACCTCAAGGGTCTTAACACGATGGCTCTCCAACTGCATCCTGAGATCTACGATTTCGATCGCGAACTCCGCCGACGCTCTGATCGCCTCGCAGAGGAGACGGACGACATCCTCGTTGAGGAGGTCGACACCGACGAGGCGGTTTCGACCGTCGACGCCACCCCACTCGATCTGAATCTCTTCGCCCTACTCAAAGCATGGCGTCGCGAGCAAGCCAGGGCTGAAGGAGTGCCAGCGTATGTGATCGCCCCCGACATGACACTCGCTGACATCGCGACGAGGACACCGCAAGACAGTATCTCACTCCTACGCATCAAGGGGATGGGCACCACTCGCGTCGCCCGCTATGGCGAAGCCATCATCGCAGTGGTACAACACTCTCGCAACCCCCCACCAACCCAGGATTCGCTCTTTGGCTGAGGCCAACGACCTCCCCTAACGACATACTCCTTCGATTCCATGAAGGTATCTTTGCACTCGGGCCTCTAGGGTGCTGCTATGTCAGAGTTCCAACATCCTCGACCCGCAGACGCCGCCGAAGACCTCGCCGCATCAACCGTTGGCCCCATACTCTCCTCGAGCTTCCTCTCCATCGATCACTTGTTCCTCAGCTTCTTCGAAGAATACAAAGTGCCCGGCTTGGCTTGGGGAATCGTGGATCGCAGCGGGCTCATTCACCACGGTGCCCATGGAGTCAAGAACGTCGTAAGTCAGCTCGCACCTACCCACTCCGATATCTTTCGCATCGCCTCCATGACCAAGAGTTTTACGGCACTGTGTGCCCTCCATCTTCGGGACCTAGGGAAGATCAATCTCGCTGACCACGTCATGCACTGGCTCCCTGAACTCAACCTCCAAACAGCATCATCTGATGCTCACGCACCGATCACCATCGGTGATCTCCTCTCCATGTCGTCAGGGCTGGTGGAGGATGATCCGTGGGCTGATCGTCAGTTAGCACTGAGTCAAGAGGCCTTCCTTGAGGTGTTGTCCAATGGGATTGGCCTTGACCTTGTGTCTGCAACAGCCTTTGAGTACTCTAACCTCGGCTACGCCATCGTCGGAATGATCATCGAACGAGCAGCCGGGGTGCCTCTCTCTGCGGTCGCCACTGAGGCGATCTTCGACCCACTCAACATGGTCGCAACGACCTGGGACCTGCTGGCATCCGACCCGACTCGAGTCGTCTCAGGTCACAGCCTCTGTGACGGGCAGTGGCAGGTCGAACCGCTCTTGGGCGACGGAGCCTTTGGCGCCATGGGGGGCCTTGGGTCGACGATTGAAGATCTCGCAAGGTGGGTCGCTCTCCACCTCAACGCCTGGGCAACACCCCAGCAGTTGGGTGCATCGGTGAAGAGCTCCACCCTTCGCGAAATGGCCGATATCCACCGTGTCATGGCACAGCCTCGCCTGACAGGCCCCGATCTGATCGCCCAAGGTTACGGCTACGGACTGATGATCACACACCATCGACTGCTTGGTCGAGTCGTTGGTCACAGTGGAGGACTACCCGGTTATGGCTCTCGCATGGAGTGGCTCCCGGAGTATGGAATCGGTATCATTGCGCTGGCGAACAGGACCTACACTCCTTTGACCGACGTCGTTCGAAGAGCTCTGACCCTGCTCGTCGAGGAGGGTTTCGTGACGGCGCCAACACGACAGCCATCTCTAGAACTTCAACAGGTCTACGAAGCAGTCAATGATGCCTACCTAGATCCCGAACGACAGTCCTTACTCCAGGAAGCAGCCCTCCCCACCTATTCGCTCGATCGAGATGATGAGCGACGCCCGCCAGACTTGCCGTCACTGCGCCAAACCTACGGACAACTCATCGCCACTGACCCACTCATCCCAACGGGATCGCTCCGTGGGCACTGGAACTTGCGGTGTCAAAACGGGACACTCAGCGTGGAGGTCATGCTCGGTCCTACCACTCCTCATCGATTGCAGTTCCTGAAGATCAACGGAGACCCGGCGCCCGATGGAGTCACGGAAGATAATCAGCATCGCTGACCCTGACCCTGACCTTGTCTTGGCCATGCGCCGTCGCATACTTCGCACCTCAAAGGGCAGACCTTGGGACCAAAAGTCGTACCGCTTCTGCACCTGGGCACCCCGACTGGGCGCCGTAGTCAAGGACCCTCTCGCGGCGAGGTGACGTGCAGCCTCTAGCTGTGTCGTTGCTCTGGCCGTGTCGTTGCTCTGGCCGTGTCGTTGCTCTGGCTGTGTCGTTGCTCTGACCCTACCGATGGCCTGATGGCGACCCTCGTTAGTAATGGGTCACCGCGACTCCACCGACCACAATCATCGAGCACCGCCGCCTAGTCGAGAGGTGTGTGCAAACAATGCTAACCCCGAAAAGATGGCTGCTTACTCGAAGGTCAAGTCGATCTGGGTGCCAGCTAAGGCCTTGCTAACGGGGCAGGTGCGCTTGGCATCCTCGGCGATTCTACGGAACTCGCTCTCATCGATACCACGGGCTGCTCCACCCACCACAAGGTCAATACGGGGAATGCGAAATCCACCCTCTGGGTCAGGACCGAGATGGACCTTCGCACCAATCGTTAGATGAATCTCCTCCCCTCCAGCTTCCCCGAGTAGGGCGGAGAACTGCATTGCAAAACACGAAGTGTGCGCAGCAGCGATCAGTTCCTCTGGGCTTGTCGTGCCTTCAGCATGATCAGCAGCCCGCTTCGGGAAGGAGACCTCGTAAGAACCGACGCCCGAGCTCGTGAGTGCCACTGTGCCCGCCCCCTGCTCCAGTGATCCACGCCAGGTTGTTTGTGCTTCTCGTATCGGCATACCGTCTCCTTCATCCACTCGCACACTAGGACCTCATCTTATCTCGATGGGCCGAGTACCGACTCGCCATTCCTCATGATCGACACCTGACAAGCGACGAATCGCAACAGACGAGGGACCGGCCACGAGCTCCGTGTCCCCTATGGCCATGTGGTACACAAACGCTCGCGTGTTCCCAGGTGGATTCGACCCCAGCGGTCGACCGTCCCCGCAGCCTGCTCGGCCCTCACTTGCTATGCCGTCTCTACCGATCACCACCAGGCAAAGCTCGCCATCTTCTCCTCGTCAAGATGCCAACCGCCTTCTGTCGGGGGTCTGCCAGCAGGGTCAGTACCTCCGGCAGGTAACACAGATGAGTTCGCGGCAACGCCTCTTCATGTCGCACTTACTCCTACAAGGTGTACGAAGCGAACACACCCAAACTTGCCGTAGGATGGTAGATCGATCTACTGGAGGGAACTCGTTCTATGCAACCTTTCGATAACTACGCTGCCGCGCCAGAACCAGCCGGCCTCCGAACGGCCTATGCGAGCTCACTCAACGAGACGCGTGTCGGAGAGGTCGTGCAGGTCTGCGGATGGGTGAATCGAATCCGTGAACACGGCGAGCACCTCGTCTTTGTCGACGTACGCGACTTCACCGGCGTCGTGCAGTGTGTGGTGCCACGGAGTGAGAACCTACACCCTGAATGGGTTGTGCAGATCACTGGAACCGTTGCGGAGCGACCAGAGGGCACCGATAACGCCCAGCTCAGTACCGGACGAATAGAACTCCGTGACCCTAGCGTCCGAGTGCTCGCCGAGGCGGAGCCCATCCCCTTCTCACTCGACGATCGAGTGGAACTTGACGAAGCAACACGGTTGCGATACCGCTATATCGATCTGCGAAGAACACGGATGCAGCGCAACCTGCGGCTGCGGTCAGTCGTCAATGCCGCAATTCGTCGTTCGATGGAAGAGCAGGGCTTTGCCGAGATCGAGACCCCGTTGCTCTGGACCCCCACCCCTGAGGGGGCGCGAGAGTTCTTGGTGCCGTCACGCACGCAACCACAAAACTTCTATGTACTTCCGCAATCGCCACAGATCGCCAAGCAACTTCTTATGGTCGCCGGCTTCGACCGTTACTACCAGATCGCACGTTGCCTACGCGATGAGGACCTTCGAGCTGATCGCCAGTTTGAGTTTACGCAGTTGGATCTAGAAGCCTCGTTCGTCACCCAAAGCGACATCCTCAACTTTGTCTCGCATGCTATTCGAGCAGTCGTGCGAGCAGTTCGGCCCGAGGCCACCATCGAGATCGACACCATCACCTGGCGTGATGCCATGAACCGCTACGGTTCCGACAAGCCCGACCGTCGCTTTGGAGCCCAACTGCATGATGTAACCACCATCTTTTCGGGGACCAATGTGAAGGCACTCACCGCCCCGAGCGTCCAAGCTATGATCGCACCAAGTCCGTTAAGTCGTGCACGCCTTGATGAACTCGTCGATCGAGCGAAGGGGCTTGGCGCCAAAGGTCTCCTCTGGTTGCGGGTCGAAGAAACGGATGGCCAGCTCTCACTCAACTCTCCGGTCTCCAAGTTCCTCAGTGACACAGAACAGCAACAACTGATCGATGCCCTCGCGGCGAAGGCGAACGATGTCATCTTGATGGTGGCAGATGATTGGGAGAAAGCCGTCACGATCCTTGGGCAAATTCGTCTTGGCCTCGGCAAATCGCTGGCTGATCACGAAATGCTCGACTTTTTCTGGGTCATCGACTTCCCACTCTTCGAAGGTCTTGATGAGTTTGGTATCCCGATCTCTGCCCACCATCCCTTCACGATGCCCAATGAGGATGACTTTGCCCTCCTTGATACCGATCCACTTTCGGTGCGGTCACAGTCATATGACCTAGTTTTGAACGGATGGGAGCTTGGATCGGGATCTATCCGAATCCATACGTCCACCATCCAGTCCAAAATCTTCGAGGTCCTCGGTATCGACGAAGAGACGGCCAGATCACGCTTTGGCTTCCTGCTCGATGCCTTTAAGTATGGGGCTCCTCCACATGGAGGCTTCGCCTTTGGCATTGATCGCCTCAGCGCCCTCCTCGCTGGAGAGGAGAACATTCGGGAATTAATCGCCTTCCCGAAGACGCAGAGCGGTTCTGATCTTATGACGGGTGCGCCCAAGATGATTGCTACCGACGTACTCGCCCAACTCGGTCTTCAGCCGACGGCCCGCGTCAAGGATTAGGTGTGGACGAGCTTTTCCGCCAAGAGCTCGATCCACGCCGACTACCGCTTGCGGTACGCATGCGACCCACCTCACTCGATCAGGTACGAGGTCACACTGCGCTTCAAGGCGCTGACGGAGTGTTGGCGCGTATCGTGAAGGGGGAAACTCCCTTTGCGCTCGTCCTCGCTGGTCCACCAGGCGTCGGCAAGACCACGATCGGATCGCTCATCGCCGCCGAACGGCAAACAACCTTTATTCCGCTATCGGCGACAACTCTCGGGGTCAAGGACATCAAGGAGCTTGCCCTTGACGGCCAGCGCCGTCGCGATCTCGGTGAGATCGAGCCGGTCTGTTTCATCGATGAGATCCATCGGTTATCACGCACCCAACAGGATGCACTTCTCAAGCCGGTCGAGGAGGGCTATTTCTCCCTCATCGGCGCAACCACCGAGAACCCGTATGTGGCCCTCAGTCCCGCACTGCTCTCGCGAATCGAGGTGGTACGGCTCGCCCCGCTCGCTGACGAGGTGTTGCGGGCGCTGATCCTTGACGCGGTGGCCATGGAGAAGGCATCCATCGACGACGAGGTGACAGCTGCGATCATCTCCCATGCCAATGGTGACGCCCGATCAGCGCTTGGCATGTTGCAACGGGCCATCGAGGTCGCGAACCATCAAGGTCAATCGCATCACATCACATCGCTGCCTTCACCGCCCGAGTCAGTTGGGATCGACCAATCATCCCACTATGAGATGACCTCTGCACTCATCAAGTCGATGCGTGCCTCCGACGCGACCCACGCGATCGATTGGCTTGCCCATCTACTCGTCGCTGGCGAAGACCCTCGGTTTATTGCGCGGCGCCTGGCGATCTTCGCTGCCGAGGATGTGGGCCCAGACAACCTGGCGACGCTGCTCTATGCAAACGCTGCTCTGACAAGCGTCGAAAAGATTGGCATGCCAGAGGCCAGAATCATCTTGGCAGCCGTCGTTCTGCGCCTCGCTGAGGCTCCCAAGTCACGACGCGCTATCGACGCTATCGACGCCGCGATGCGCAATGCTGCCACCACACAGCGTGCGAGCGTTCCCGAACACCTTCGTGGCACCATCGCTCATATCGAGGCACGCTATCATCCCCCGGTCGATGGCGAGTAGCGGCGCTAGCCTGCATCGATTGGGAGTCGCTTTATACCCGCAATAAAGTTTGACACCAACATCTCGGGCTGGTCCATCACGTGGTAACCGGGCATCACCACTACCATCTCTCGAAGAACCGCCACGATCTCAGCGCGCGCCAGATGAGCACCAAGGCAATGATGGGGCCCATATCCTCCGAAACCAAGATGGCGAGTGCTGTCGCGATTGAGAAGAAAACGATATGGATCGACAAAGACCGTCTCATCTCGATTGGCTGATGGGTACATGAGGAGCACCCTGTCACCCACCTCGAGTGGGACCCCAGCGAGTACCGCTGGCCGTGCGAGCGTTCGACGCATCCAAACGACTGGAGAGGCGAGTCGGACCACCTCTTCGGCCGCTCGTCCGAGCTGTTCGACGCTTGGATGCTCGATGAGTTCCTCTCGTACGTCTTGGAACTCCGACAACGCGATCATACCCATACTCAGTGCGTTCCGAGTGGTCTCATTGCCTGCGACCAGCAACAAGATGAAAAATGAGGCTAGCTCGCTTGTGGAGAGAGCGGCTCCATCGACATCAGCCGACAACAATGCTCCGATCACGCTATCATCGTGATGATCTGAGTGGGCGAGCTCCCCCATAAACTCAGTCAGCTCAAGGGCAGCGGTGAGAATCGACTCATCTGGAGTGAAGTTTGGCGGGACAAACTCGGGGTCCAGCGCCCCGAGGATGCGCTGAGATCGTTCGAGCACAAACTGATCCGCCTCCTCTGGGATACCCATAATCTCTCCGATGATACGCAGCGGCAACGGGGCGGCAACGGCACTCACAAAGTCAAAACGTTCCTGCTCCCTCGCTTGCTCGACGAGGCGGTGGGCCACCAACGCGATCTCCGCGTCCAAACGCTCAATGCGACGCGGAGTAAAGGCACGCAGTACCACCCGGCGCAAGTGTGCATGGCGAGGATCATCGCTGTTGATCAGCGATCCGAAGAACTCCAAAAATTCCTCAGGCAAATCGATGATCGAGACCGCTCCTCGTCCGGAGATGAAGGTCTCCGGATCGCGCGACGCGGCAAAGACGTCCTCATAACGCATGATGGCATGATAAGTACCCTGTTCACTCTCCTCGGTGCGCAACCAATCCGGAATTGCGAATTCGGCGACTGGTCGCTCCCGACGTAGCGTTCGAAAGGCACCCTCTCGTACCTGGTACTCTCGCTGCCAAAAGTCGAGGTCTGAAAGATCGATCTCCCCCAGAGGCAGTTGTTCAACCGGCTCGAACCAACTGTGAGAAGGCATCTGTCACCTCTTTGTCGCACTCGTGTTCCTCCAGAGACTACCAGCCGTGTCGATCAGCTACACATAGAGCCGGTCCAGGGCCTGGCTTTACATCAGGGAGAGACTCGTACAAACTCGAACGGCTCAGGTGTTCATCGCGGGACTGCACCCAGAACGGCAGCTAGGGTGGTGGCAACACCGATGGCGGCCGGTAAATAGAGGGACTCGTCTGGACCGTGTGCATTGCTGCCCGGGCCAAGCGCACCCGTCGCGACAAAGTCAGCGTTAGGGAAACGCTCACCTAGGGTCGCCATGAAGGGTATCGAGCCACCCTCGCCACAGAAGGCAGCCGGCCTCCCAAACCCCTCCGTTGAACCCTCTTCGAGCGCTGCTGCGAGCCAAGGACTAGGTTCCTTGGCCACCCATCCCTGTGCCGGAGACTCGGTTTCGATCTCAACATGAGCCCCATAGGGCACGTCCGCAACAAGCAGGGCAACAAGCTGTTCTTGAGCAGCCCTTGCGTTGACCGTCGGCGGAAGCCGCAGCGAGATCTTGCCGGTGGTAAAGGGGCGTAGCACATTCCCTCCGTCGGGCACCCGAGGGACGCCGTCGATGCCGATAAATGAGAGCGAAGGGCGCCAGGTCTGGTTCAAGATCCTCTCAGCACCATCAGTGCCCATCAATTGTGTGGTTCCAAGCAGTGGAAAGAGACGAGCCAGTGGATCACCCAAGTCTTGAGAGAGTCGCTTGGCCTGCTCTTGATGGAACGTGGGGATCTCGCTATTGAGAAACTCCGGCAAGATCGCACCAGTCTCTGGGTCCTCGATCCGAGAGAGCAAACTGCGCAGGATGCGAAAAGATGATGGTACCACACCACCGGCTTCACCGGAGTGGACACCATTCTCTAATACCGAGACGTTGATAGAGATCACAAGGTTACCCCTCAGCGACGAGGTGACCCAAAGTCGCTGAAAATCGAGGCCGCCTGAATCAAGGCAGACGACGAGGCGTACCTGACCAATGGTCGGTAGCAGTTCTTCGAGATGTGCGTCGAGATCAGGACTGCCACTCTCCTCACAGGCCTCCACGATCAACACACAATGGGGGTAACTGATATGTTGGCGTGCGAGCTCTTCCACCACGGCGATGACGAGCGGCGCAGCATACCCATCATCCACCATGCCCCGGCCGAAGAGGTGCTCTCCATGTAGGACACTCGCAAAGGGGCTCAACCCCTCAGACCATGGATCAGTCGCTGGCTGTTTGTCCAAATGCCCATAGAGCAGTACGGTTTCCTGGCCTGGCGAGGGCTCACTCCCGGGGATATCGACGACGAGTAGTGGGGTTCGACCGGCGATACGTTGAATGGAGCTAGTAAGGCCGGGCACTTCGCGCGCATCAATCCAACGCTGATAGAGGCCAAGGGCACGTTCAATGTGTCCACTCTCGACCCAGTTCCGATCAAACGCTGGCGACAGACAGGGTATCGATCCGTATTCGGCGAGGAGCGAGACAACGTCCGTTCGTATGGTGGATTCAAGATGAGCGCGCAAGGATTCCATAGTCCCAGTACTCTAGTGGCTCCATGCTCTGGCAGCTCGGCCCCATCATGGTCCCGCACGCAGATGATGGACCCAAGCGATCACGAAGCCAACCGGTTCAGACCACCGGTTCCATTACATCGGGCCGGAATGGTCGTCCGTGGCCGGGGATAATCCAGTCAGGGTGGAGATCGAGGACGCGGCGGCGAGAGCTAGCCAACTGAGCAACGCTCGGTGCATAGGGATCCTCGAGCGGCCCCTCTTCGGTCCACCACAGATGGGTATAGACGCACAGGCCATCACTGGTCGTAATAGCGACACTGACATCCTCTCTGGTGTGACCAGGTGTCTCAAAAAGGCGCACATTCGGCGAGATGCGATAGCCCTCGGCCGGGCGACTCGTCCAGTCATCGCCGTGGTAGATCGCGTGATAATCATGGACACTGGCTCGCTCAAAGAGCGCAACATGGAAGGTGTGGTCAAGGTGATGGTGACTCAGCACCACCTCAGTCACCTTCTCGGGGCCGATCCCGATGCTTGCCATGGGACCAAGAATGACCTCCCGCGCCGAGACCATACCGGGATCGACCACGATGACCTGATCCTCTTCGAGTAACAGCAGCACCGTGCCCGTTACCTTCGGATCAAGCGAACCTACGTGGACAATCAAACAAAGGCATTTTTCACCAAAGACCCCGAAACGTTGCAAAATTCCCTCCAATCGCTTACCACAGCTTCGAATTCCGTAGCAAAACCCCAATGAGTGATCGTAATCAACTGGGAAGAGCGATCTGCCATCCTCCGATTTTGAGATCTCTTCACCACTCACGCCGCCGAGAACAGGGCCCAAGAGTAGCGTCTCGACCACCCAGTGTTCGGTTCACCAAACTGTTCGATTAAAGCCATGGCTTGCTTGGCAAACCTCGCTCCATCGGGCTAAGGTAGCTTGAGACAAGCTTGTTGAACAGGGGGTCCAGAATGAGTTGGCGGGTATTCAAGGGTTCAATTGCGCTCGGACTCAGTTTTGCAGTCGCGACTTCGCTGACACTTTTCGCCACAGAATCAACGAGTTACGCTACGCCAACGATTGCTCGAGCTGAAGGAACCGTCGATGGTGCCCCCTATGAGGTCCAGGTTCCACCAAACTTCAACGGAACCCTCCTGCTCTACTCGCATGGGTATGTCTTCGATGGAGCGAATAATCCAACCCCAATCGATGCCTCAGACCCCATTAGCCAGGGGATCCTTCTGAGTCAAGGGTACGCCCTCGCTGGTTCGAGCTACTCGCAACAAGGGTGGGCAGTCAAGGCGGCCCTGACCGATCAGATTGCCACCTTGAATCTCGCCAAAGCCTATGTCTCGAGTCATAGCACAACGCCCATCTCGTCGGTCATTCCCTGGGGCGTCTCGATGGGTGGCGACGTGACTGCCGGCCTCGTCCAACAAAACATCGGTACCTTCTCCGGATCGATGATTGCCTGCGGTGTTGACGGTGGTGCGGTTCCAATCTGGAACCAACAGTTAACCGCTCTCTTTGCCTTCAAGGAGCTGATCGACCCGAGCCTTCAGATCGCTGACCTCTCCTCCCCCGCGACGGCCGAAACCCAGCTCGTAACCGCGCTCGAGGCACTTAACACTGCCGCTACTACTCCTGCTGGCCGAGCGCGACTCAGCCTCGTCGCGGCGCTAGGGGACATCCCAGGCTGGTTCTGGAACGGTTCGATTACCAGCCAACCCAACGACACAGCCGCAGGCATCGCCACCCAGCTCACCGACCAAATCGAATGGCTGGCCACGACGGATCTACCCTTCTCCTTCCTCGGCCGTGAAGATCTCGAAGCGAAGGCCGGCGGCAATCCGAGTTGGACCACCGGCGTGCAGTATGCCTCCGTCTTGAAGAAGTCGATCGACGCGGGAGAGGTCCAGGCCCTGTACTCAGCGATCCCCTCCTCTGCAGGGGTGAGCCTCGCTGGCGACTTAGCAACGCTACAGGATGCAACGCAGATCAGCGCCGATCCAGCAGCGGTCACCTACCTCCAGAATGCAATCGACATCAACGGCGAGACCGGAGACATCCCCATTCTCACCATGCACACCATTGGCGACGGGCTCGTCTCACCCCAGAATGAGACCGCCTACAAAGACGCGGTCGATGCCGCAGGCAATGGCAACAACCTTGCCCAAGTCTATGTCAACAACGCAGGACACTGCGAGTTCAACCCTGCCGAACTGGTCGCGGGGATCGACACCGTACACGCTCGAATCGTCGAAGGTTCGTGGAACCCCACGCCAACCAGCCTCAACACGTTAGCCAACGCCATTATTGCTGAGGTTCCTGATGCTGCGGATGTCTCCATCACCACATATGATCTCACTGACCCGCTGGGAGACACCTCAACCCTCGAACCCCATGCCCCGGACTTTGTGTCCTACCATCCTGGTGCACCATTGCGGCCCTATCAGCAGGGTTATACTACCACCACCTCCCGCGGCCAGCTCTCCTACCACGCAGCTCCTCCCCGTGGCTCGCTTGCACCTGGCACCTCGACAGCGCCGATCATCGGTATCGCCGCGACGCCAGCCGGCAACGGATATTGGCTCGTCAATGCCCATGGGCAGGTCTTCACCCGTGGCAGCGCGAAGTTCTATGGTCAGGTAGCGGCGACGATGCCGAATCCCTGG